>JBGSJO010000134.1:0-9578 GCA_041741895.1 Pontixanthobacter sp. | reverse complement strand
GGTGTCCGACTTTTGGTTAGAATGAATTGGCCGCATTTGGCGGTTTGCTGACAGGGCGCATTTCAAGGGGGTAATTATGAAAAAGCTGACCGGTACTTCAACCATTGCAGTGGCAATTGCATTTCTGGCCCAACCTGCCCTAGCGCAGGAGGAACCGGGGGCCGCCGCGCAGCTCGCAGCCGAGGCGGAGAATGTTGAGGAAGACATCGTTGTTACCGGAACGCGCATCGCGCGAACCCGCGATTCAGCTTCGGTGCCGATTGTCGCAATACAGGCCGAGGCTTTCCAATTGGCCGGTGCGACCAATTCGGAAGATCTGCTGAATTCCCTGCCGCAATTCGTCCCGGCGACAACTTCGGGATCGAATTCACTTGCCAGCGCCACGGGTACTGGCGCGGCAACGCTCGACCTGCGCGGCCTTGGCGCGAGCCGCAATCTGGTATTGGTCAATGGTCGGCGATATGTCTTTTTCGATGCGACGCAGGTGACCAATATCAACGCGATTCCTTCCGCTCTGGTGGAACGGGTTGAAGTTGTTACCGGCGGTGCATCGGCGGTTTATGGCTCGGACGCGATTGCCGGGGTGGTCAATTATATCCTGCGCGATGATTTCGAGGGCATGGAAGCGCGCGCGCAATATAATATTGACAGCCGCGGCAATGGCGGAACTGCTGACCTCACATTGACCGGCGGCACCAATTTTGCCGAAGGGCGCGGAAATATCACTCTTTCCGCCAATTATTTCAACCGGAAGGGGATCGGCACGGAAGACCGGGCATTTTCCCGCGAAGTGCTGGCAGATGTGACAGTGGGTGGGGAGCGGGTACTCGGGCGCGGTGGGTCCAGTTTTGTGCCTAACGGCCGCTTTGCCGGCCTGCCTTCCAGTACCGCGGCCATTGCCGCCGTTCCGGGATTGGCGGCGGCATACGCGGCGGCCGGTCTGACCGGGATCGGGGTCAATGGCTTTATCCCGGACGACAGCGGGCTGAATGTCCGGCCCTATTCACCTGCGAGAGATGCCTATAATTTCCTGGAAGACAATTTTCTGCGCATCCCCCAGGAACGCTGGGGCGTTACCGCGCTTGCCCATTACGACCTGGCGGACAATCTCACGGCTTTTTTCGAAGGGGCATTTACCAACAACAAGACAACGGTCGGATTTGCTTCCAGCTTCGTCAGCGCCAGCCTGCCGATAGAGGTGAACAATCCCTTTATTGGTGCCGGGCTGCGCAATGTGCTGCAACTGATCGACCAGAACCAGACGGGTGCCGCCGCGAATGACGGCCTGGTCAATCTGGGCTTTAACCGCCGGCTGAAGGAAGTCGGCCCGCGCCGCAATTTCGATGACCGCGATGCATGGCGCGTGATGGGCGGGCTGCGCGGCGATATCGGCGGCGGCGAAAACCTGTTCAGCGATCTCAAGTGGGAAGCCTATTATTCCTATGCCCGGTCCAAGAACACGCAATTGCAGGTCGGCAATGTTTCCCTTTCGAAATTCCGTGAAGGCATTCTTTCCGGGCCCGGGGGAGCCGATCCGCTCGTCAATCCGTTCGGCCCGAATATTTCGCAGGCAGGGCTTGATTTCATAACGGTCGATTCGACCAATGTGGACATTACCGACCTGCATGTAGCTTCCGCCAACCTTAGCGGCACGCTTTTCAACCTGCCCGCCGGACCGGTCGGCTTTTCTGCCGGCGGCGAATATCGTTCCAGTTCGGTAGACTTCCGTCCCGACCCATTGCTGGCTGCCGGTGACATTGCCGGGTTCAATCCGATCACCGCCACAAATGGCAAGATCGGCGTTTGGGAACTCTATGGCGAGGTACGGGTGCCGCTGCTGGCCGATGTTGCCTTTGCTAAGGATCTGTCGGTCAATGCGGCGGCGCGTTATTCCGATTATGATCTGACGCAGGTTGGCGGCGTATGGACTTATCAGGGCGGGCTCGACTGGCAGGTATCATCCGGCATCGCCCTTGGCGGCCAATACCAGCGTGCCATCCGCGCGCCCAATGTAGGCGAAGCATTCGGGGGTACCCGCACATTCCCGGTCGCGGCAACCGATCCCTGCGCCCTGGCCGGGGCTGCTACCAACACGGTGGTGCGCCAACTGTGCATTGACACGGGCGTACCGGCAGCGCTGGTCGGCAATGCCGCAATTCAGCCAAACGCCCAGATCCCCGGTGTATTGGGCGGAAATTCCAATCTGAACGAGGAAAAATCAGATACCTATACCGCCGGCCTGATCCTGACCCCCGGCTTTGCGCCCAATTTCCGGATGACGGTCGATTATTACAACATCAAGCTGACCGGTGCGATCAGCCCGCTGGCGGGCGGCGTGAACAGCATTCTGGATCTGTGCTATAATCAGATACAGGATGCGGACAGCGTCGCCTGCCAGGCTGTAGGGCGCAACCCGGCCAGCGGGATTATCGATACGGATTTCCCCGTGACTGCGCTCAACGAAAACATCGGCCGCATCGAAACCTCGGGTATCGATGTCCAGTTCAACTACCGGATCGAGGCGGGCAGCGCAGGCCGGTTCGATCTTAGTTTTGCCGGGAATTGGGTGGACGAATTCACCGTGACACCGGTGCAGGATCTGCCCGGCAACAAGAATATCTGTATCGGCCTGTTCGGCCCTACCTGCGGTGAACCCAAGTTCGAATTCAAGGCCACTTCCCGCCTGACGTGGACTTCCGGCCCGCTGTCACTCAGCGCGCGGCATCGCTGGGTTGATGCCGTAACGCTGGAAGATCTGGCCCTGGCAACCCGGCGCGGGGGAACATCACCGGCCGCATCGACGGTGGCGGTGCCCAGGATTGCCGCGCAAAGCTATGTCGATCTGTCCTTCATCGTGGATGTGAATGACAGTTTCGATCTGTGGGGCGGGGTCAACAATCTGCTGGATAAAGATCCGCCCCTGCTCGGCACCAGGCAGGAACGCAACAATACATGGCCCGACACCTATGATGCGATTGGAACTGAATTCTTCATTGGTGTATCGG
This sequence comes from Pontixanthobacter sp., assembly GCA_041741895.1. GTDB lineage: Bacteria > Pseudomonadota > Alphaproteobacteria > Sphingomonadales > Sphingomonadaceae > Allopontixanthobacter. The sequence goes on along the minus strand of JBGSJO010000134.1, from coordinate 6,573 downwards.
CCAAGTTCTGATCATGGCCGACGAACGGAGATGGCGCCTTTGTTGAACCGGCGCCAGTTCGTCGGCAGGTCGATGGGTACGCTCGCGCTTGCAGGGCTGGGCACGTCCTGCACGCGGGTGGACACGCGCAACATCCTGCGCGTAGTGCCTTATGCCGATTTGCAGGCGCTGGACCCGGTTGTTACCACAATGGGAATTGTCCAGCGCCATGCGATGATGGTGTATGATTTCCTGTTTGCGCGCGACGCCGATGGCCAGGTGCAGCCGCAGATGGTCGATATCTGGGAACGCAGTGCCAACGGGCTGATATGGACATTCCGCCTGCGCGAGGGGCTGTTTTTCCATGATGGAGCCCCGGTAACGGCGGAAGACGTAATCGCATCGCTCCGGCGGTGGAGCGAACGCGATGCCTATGGCCGCCAGTTATTCGCCGTAACATCGCGCATCATGGCCGCGGATGCACGCACGATTGTCTGGCAATTACAGCGCCCCTACGGCCTGATGTTGCAGGCCCTATCCAAGACCGGGGGGCCGGTTCCCGCGATCATGCCGCGCAAAGCGGCCCAAAGCAGCCCCACCGCGCCAATCCGCACCGCCATCGGATCGGGTCCGTTTCGCTTTGCCGATGCGGAATGGATCCCCGGCGGCATGGCAGTTTATGCGCGCTATGATCAATATGTCCCGCGCAAGGAACCTGCGAGCGGCGCGGCCGGGGGTAAGCAGGTTCATGTCGACCGGGTCGAATGGCATAATATCCGCGATCCCCAATCCGCCGTTCTGGCGCTGGCGGCGGGCGAGGTTGATTACGTCGAAAATCCGACGGCGGAATTCCTGCCCATGCTGCAGGATGACGAAATAGCCGTGGTGCGCAACGATGCGCTGGGCACGCAGGGGATGCTGCGGATGAACCATCTGCACGCGCCATTCGACAATCCGAAGGCCCGACAGGCGCTGCTTCATCTGGTCGATCAGAAGCGGTACCTGCAGGCCATGTTCGGCAATCCGGACATTACCCAGGCCTGCAAGGAATATTTCGTGTGCGGATCGCAATTTGCCAGCGTTGCCGGAATTCCCGATGATCTGAAGCACGACCCCGCCCGCGCCCGCCGCCTGCTGGACGAAGCGGGATATGACGGCCGCCCGCTGGTGATCCTGCATCCGACCGATATCCAGTTCATGAACCTCGCGACCCTGGTCCTGGCCGATGATCTGCGGTCCATCGGGGCAAAGGTAGATCTGCAGGCGATGGATTTCGGGGCCATGGCATCGCGCCGCGCTAACAAATCAGCCCCCGAAGCGGGCGGCTGGCATATCGGTATGACCTATTGGCCGGGTGTGGACGTGGCCGATCCGGTCGCCAATACGCCGATGCAGGCCAATTGTGACAAGGCATGGCCCGGCTGGCCCTGCGATCCGGCGCATCAGGCATTGATCGACGCCTATGCCTATGCCCAGACCGATCAGGAACGCCAGCGGATTGCCGATCGGATACAGGCCAGCGCCTATCGGCTGGTGCCCTATGTGCCGATTGGATTGTGGTATAATCCCATCGCCTATCGCAAATCCCTGAGCGGGGTATTGAGCGTTCCGGGCAGCAGCGTGTTCTGGAATATCAAGAAGCAGATACCGGCGATCTGACCGCCAGATCAAAGCGGGAAATGGCACGCTGCAGTCTGGCCCGAACCGGTATGGACCGGCTCTGGCGCGGTGGACCGGCAGACCGGTTGGACAAAGGGGCAGCGGGTATGGAACCGGCAGCCTGATGGCGGATTGCTCGGGCTGGGCAGATCTCCGGTCAGAATAATCCGCTTGGCAGCGCTGCGTTTGGCGGGATCGAGGATTGGCGCGGCAGACAGCAGCGATGCCGTATAGGGATGGCGCGGATGGGCAAAAACCGCATCGCGCGGACCGGTTTCGACGATTTGCCCCAGATACATCACGGCAACCCGCTGGCTGATATGCCGGACGACAGCCAGATCATGGGCAATGAACAGATAGGACAGGCCGAAATCTTCCTGCAGATCCATCAGCAAGTTGATCACCTGGGCCTGGACTGAAACATCCAGCGCCGAAACCGGTTCATCCAGGATAATCAGGTCCGGACGCGGCCCGATGGCGCGGGCAATACCGACCCGCTGGCGCTGGCCCCCGGAAAATTCATGCGGATAGCGGCCAATCTGGTCGCGGCGCAGGCCAACCCGTTCAAACAGTTCCGCGACTTCCGCGGCAAGGTCGGCCCCGCGCAGTCCGGTAAAATTGCGCAGTGGCTCGGCTACCGCATCCCCCACCGTACGGCGCGGATTGAGCGAAGCAAAGGGATCCTGGAAAACCACCTGAAGCCTGCTCCTCAGCGGGCGCAAATCCGCTTCGCCGAGCGAGGAGATATCGTCGCCCGCCAGCCTGATCGTGCCGGATTCGGGTTTCTCCAGCCGCAGGATGCAGCGCCCCACGGTCGATTTGCCGCAGCCGCTTTCACCGACCAGGCCCAATGTCTCATTTGCTCCGATCGTCAGGCTTACCCCGCTGACGGCCTGCACGGCGCTGGCTTCCTTGCCCCGCAGCCGGTCGATTACGCTGCGCGGCTGGGCAAAACGCTTAACCAGATCGCTTACTTCGAGCAGCGCAGTCATATACCGGTTTCCCGCAGCAGTTCATGTTTCCAGCACGCGCTGAGGCGGCCGGGGACAACCTCGGCGAGAGGGGGACGCACGGCGCGGCAATGATCGTCAGCCAATTCGCAGCGGTCGGCAAAACCGCACCCTGGCAGGCTGCCGGCATTTGCGGGAACGGATCCCTGGATTTCCGTCAGCCTTGCCCGCTCCCCAGCGACAAGTTCATTATCGAGATGCGGCATCGAACCAATCAGCCCGCGCGTGTAAGGATGGCGGGGGCTTCGAATTACGGCATCGACCGGCCCTTCTTCCACCTTTCGCCCGCCATACAGCACTACCACCCGATCGGCATTTTCGGCAACCACCCCAAGATCGTGCGTAATCAGCAGGATCGCGGTGCCCAGCCGTTCGCGCAGATCGCGCAGCAGCGCCATGATCTGCGCCTGGATGGTAACGTCCAGCGCAGTGGTCGGCTCATCAGCGATCAGGACTTGCGGTCCGCAGGACAGCGCCATTGCGATCATCACCCGCTGCCGCATCCCGCCCGACAGCTGATGGGGATATTGATTAATGCGCAATTCCGCCTGCGGAATACGGACAAGTTCGAGCACCTCGATGATCCGCGCATGGATGCTGGTGTCATCACCGCCATCATGCAGCCGGATGGCTTCGCCGATTTGCCGCCCCACGGTCAGCACGGGATTGAGCGAGCTCATCGGATCCTGGAAGATCATGGCCAGGTCCTTGCCGCGAATGCGCCGCAGTGCCGCTTCGTCCAGAGTGGCCAGGTCAATCCCGTCCAGCAGGATCCGGCCCGCCGCAATGCGGCCCGGCGGATCGGGGATCAGCCGCATAACCGCCAGCGAGGTGACGCTCTTTCCGGAGCCGGATTCCCCGACAATCGCCACGATTTCACCGGCGTGCAGGGTCAGGCTGACATCGTCAACCGCGCGGCTGGTGCCGTCACGGCCGCGAAATTCAACCGATAGGCGGTCAATTTCCAGCAACGGTGCCCCGCCGCTCATTCGCGCCCCACGAAGCGCGGATCGAAGGCGTCGCGCAGCCCGTCGCCCAGCACATTGACCGACAGCACCATGACGGAAAGAACCATGCTTGGGAACAGCACGATATGCGGGGCGAGCTGAAAAACCGTGCGGCCTTCCGCGATGATATTGCCCCAGCTAGATGTTTCCGGCGGCATGCCAGCGCCGATGAAGCTGAGAATTGCCTCGGTTATAACCGCTGCAGCAAAGACATAGCTGGCCTGTACCAGAAGCGGCGGCAGCATGTTGGGAACGATATGCCGGTAGAGGATGACCGGCACCCGGGTGCCCGCCGCCTTGGCCGCTTCGACAAACAGCTGATCGCGCAGGCTGATCACCAGACCGCGCACCAGCCGGGTTACGCGCGGCACTTCTGCGATGGTGATAGCGATGATAACGTTGCGCAGGCTGGGGCCGGTCAGGGCGATCAGGGCGATGGCCAGCAGGATGGAAGGAATGGCCATGAGCGCATCCATTACCCGCATCAGCACTTCATCAATCCAGCGGACAAAACCGCTGACCAGCCCAAGCAGCAATCCGAGCAGGATCGAGATCACGGCGACCGCGCAGCCAACCATCATCGAAACGCGGGCGCCATACACGGTTCTGCTGAAGACATCGCGGCCGATCTGGTCGGTCCCGAACCAGTAATGCCCGTCTGGTGCCTGCAACCGGTCGAACGGGGCAATCAATTGCGGATCAAGCGGTGCGATCAAGGGGGCGGCCAGCGCTGCCAGCGCCATCGCGGCCAGAAGCCCCGCACCGATGCCGATGCCGGGGTGGCGCGCAATGATGCCGGTGCCCGATCCGCTCCCCGGTCCGCTCAAAGCCTGATCCTCGGATCGAACAGCCCGTAACTGAGATCGATCGCCAGATTCAGGAATACATAGGCCAGCGAAAACAGCAGGATCACGCCCTGGATAACCGGATAATCGCGGCGCAAAATGGCATCGACGGTCAGCCGGCCCACGCCGGGAATGTTGAACACGGTTTCGGTCACCACCACGCCGCTGATCAGCATGGTGAAACTGATCCCGATGATCGTGACGATCGGGATGGCGGCATTCTTGAGCGCGTGACCGAACAGCACGCGCAATACCGACAGCCCCTTGGCCTGGGCGGTGCGAATATAATCCTGGCGGAGCACTTCCAGCATGGCAGCGCGCGTTGTCCGGGCGATGAGGGCGGCGTTGAGAACACCCAGCGCGAAGGAGGGCAGAATCATATGCGACAGAAACGGCCCGATCCCGTCCATGATCGGCTTGTAACCTTGCACCGGCAATATCGGCAGCTCCACCGCAAACAACAGGATAAGGCAGTAGGACAGGACAAAAACCGGCACCGAAAAGCCCAGCACCGCAAACCCCATGGCTGCGCGGTCGATCCAGCTACCCGCCCGCCAGGCCGCAAAAATGCCGAGCGGCACCGCAATCAGCACTGCAAACAGGAGCGACATGAGGGTGAGCGCAATGGTCGGTTCAAGCCGCTGGGCGATGAGCGCAGTGACCGCTCGCCCGGAAAAAACCGAAACACCCAGATCTCCGCGCACAACTCCGCCGCCCCATTGCGCAAAACGTGAAAGGTAGGATTGATCAAGCCCCAGCGAGGCCCGGATCCGCTCAATTTCTTCGGTGCTGGCCTGATCGCCCGCCAGGAGCGCCGCCGGATCGCCGGGGGCAAGATAAAGCAGGGAAAACACCATGATCGCCACCAGCAGCAGCACCGGAACTGTGGCCGCGATCCGCCGCAGGCTGTATTCAAGCATGGCGCCGCTCGCTGGCTGGACACGGCCCAGGGCAATTACCAAGAAGAGTACTGGCTAGTTCGAACATAAAATTGTTGTTGGCTGGAATTTCCGGTTACTGCAAGGCAGCGATCGTCCAATTCCGGAATTAAACCGGCTCTTCAGGAACTGCCCTTGTTCCAACCGGCCATACGGCACAGGATTATCGCTCCGATGAATGATATCAGCAAGATTGAGGCCTATCTCTGGGCGACCCCGAATTCCCGCAGAATATCGATATTGCTGGAAGAACTGGGGCTGGAATATGTGGTTCATCCCGTCAACATTCGCGCCGGCGAACAGTTTGCGCCCGAGGTGCAGCGCCTCAATCCCTATGGGAAGCTGCCGATCGTCACCTGGCATGAAGGGGAGGTGAGCCATGTGATGTTCGAATCCGGCGCCATAATGCTGCGCTTTGGACAAATGCGTGCAGATCTGCTGCCTGCCGGTGGAAACCTGCGCGATACAATCATGATGTGGTTCATGATGGCGATGACCTCGCTCGGGCCGATGACCGGCAATGCTCACCACTGGACACAGCTTGCGCCTGATCGGCCCCGGGTTGCATCCGACCACCATGTTGCGCTGGTTAAACGGGCCTATGGAAACGTTGAGCGCAATCTGGCCGAGAACGAATATCTTGCCGGATCATATTCCCTGGCCGACATCGCCGCCTATCCCTGGATCGCGGTTCACGAATGGGCAGCCGTGGATCTCGCGGATTATCCGGCGATTCACGGCTGGCTGGAACGCGTGGGAGACCGCGCCGCCGTCCGCCGCGGGATGCAGGTGCCAGAGGGTGCCCGGCTGGGTTGACGCGTATTGCGCAGCCACGCCGACCGAATGGCTGCCTTTCTTCGGAAGCGCGGTATCATCGATGATAAGATACCCTGCTTCGTGCCCTACCAGACGATCAGCCTCCTTCAGGAGAACTGTCTCGAGCGGTGCGCTTTCCCACACCCCGATGGCGGCTCGTGATGAAGTTGGTCATAGCCAAACTCTCCATCACGAGCCGCCATCGGCTGAACACTCTTGCGATCACCCGGACCAATCAGGCCTGCGATATACGCTGGGCAAACCCGCATCCGGGTCTTGTGCCGCAACGCCGCCAGAAATGGCGCCAGCCAAACCTCCA
>JBGSJO010000133.1:0-18625 GCA_041741895.1 Pontixanthobacter sp. | reverse complement strand
GCGAAGCTCCATCATGCAGCAGCTTATGCTGACTGCGAAGACGACCCTGCTTCCCGGCATGCACATTAACAATCAACCAACACACTTACGACACGCACCGAAAAAAGGACTTGCATTATGACCCACGATTAGACGACCGGCCTCTGGCCGGTCAGTTATTCAGTTTATCCGTCATGTTCGTTTCCTCTTTTCGTATTGAAGTTTATCAACGCAGCTTATCCGTTAGACCGCTTGCAGCACTTCAACTGCCTCTCGGGTAGACCATACCTTGCTGGCGATGAAGTTGAAGTTGATGACGGCGGCCTGGTACCCGTCCCCAAGATCGGGATCGATGGCGGCAGCGGTGGCGTCTGAGACGACGAACATTTCGAATCCCTGTTCGACCAGATCGCGCATGTGCGACTCTACGCACAGGTTCGCCGACATCCCGGCCAGAACGACTTTGCTGATCCCGTGTTTACGCAACTGCAGCGCCAGGTCGTTGTTCTGTGGTCCGTAGACCTTGTGAGGACTGACCACGATAACGTTGCTATCGGTCAGCAGCGGCTTCAGCCGCTCCAGCCAGTCAGCTCCAGATCCGTCGAATCCGGACAGATCCAGCGGGCCACTGCGGGCAAACATGCCGATCTCATGCATCTTGTGTTCGAGGGTGCCGCCAAACTGCCACTCCTTGTCGGCTGGATAGTAGTAGTGAGGAGACACGAAAGTCCGGTAGCCACCGTCCCGCGTGGCGGTCAACAACGTCTCGAGATTGGCGATCGTGTTATTCTTGCGAACGCTGTCGCCAACCAGACCCCAAGCGGCACCGTCTTCGCTGAGGAAATCGTTTTGGGGATCGGTCACGACCAATGCGGTGGTTTTGTTGTCAATCTTCATCTTTGGACCCTATGGGCTCAGGCAAGGGGGCGGGTTTGCGGGCGGCAGTGCCGTGGAACAGTTGGGCGACCTGCCGGTGACGCCGAGAGTGCGGCGAGGAAGCCGTCGACCTGCCGACCAGCGGGAGCTCCGTCGCGCTTCTCTTGTCATCGCGTATCAAGGTGTTTCTCCAATGGTGCCGTGCGCATCTGCGGCGCATTTTCAGAGTTCTGACTTAGGCTTCCGCGCCTTCTACCGGTTCTATCATGCGTGAAGATTTGCTACGCCTCGTTCGCTGCGGGCAAGTGCGAGGTACGCCCATGCGAGGACGGCGCCGAAGGCGACGTGGCTGATGATCGAGATCCAGTTTCGCGCCATTGCAAACCACGGAAACAGGATTGCGGCCACCGGATAGAAGTTGACAAGATAAACCAGCAGACCGAAGCCGGCGCCGAGCGCCACCGCCGCTCCGGCGCTGAGGCCCCAAAGCGAAAGGGCCCAGGCGAACAAGACAGCGAGAAGTATGGACAGAATGACATGCACGACCATGGCCACCATCATGATCATGGCATTGAAGGTCGCCGGTGGTGGCAGAACGCCTTCTCCTATGACCATTGCCGCCATCATCCGCGGCGGGCCCCAAGGGCTCTCACCCATCACCGCCAGCAGGATCATTTCCATCATCAGGAAGACGATGCCAGCGATCAGACCCGCCAAGATTGCAGCCTTCCAGTCCACTCGCCCATGTAAAGTCGCTGTTTGCTGGATCATTTTCGTATTCCCGTGGATTGAATCTTGTGTCTCTTGCAAGTCACCTCAAATCAAACGCACTCATCATCTATAAGTTCCTCTTGCTCGGCACGGAACGAGATCGCCATCGTTCACGTTTCAGTATGGGTCTGACCGGGGCTGATGAGCCCGAAACCAGAACTACGGCTGGCACGCAGAGGCCTGCATAACTCTGGGAGCCGAGTTGCCGAGCCGTACTGGCAATGGGACGGGCGCTGGCCAAGTGGAGCCGCTCCGGGGCGAGTTCGCCGTCGGTTGATTGTCGCGCTGCAGCTACTTGTGTACTGGTGGATTAGCCAGCCTCCAAGGTTGCGCCGCAAGGCCCGGCCGCACATTGATCCAGTCAATGATAGTCAAATGAATATCTCAGGGACGCTAGCGAATGGCCGCAAAGTTAACTAGCAAGGACCTGATACAGCTAATCGTAATCGCCGTGATCGCTTTGGCCGCAGGTCAGTTTCTCCAACGGACTGCTCCCATCGGTGTTGATGTCACATCCAACGCCGCTGCGCAGGCAATACTGAAAGATCGTTCATCGCCCTCCCGGGAAGTGGATGACCCAACACTGACGCTGGTTGTATTCACCGACTATCAGTGTCCCGCTTGCAAGCTTGCGGATCCGCAGATGATGGCAGCAGTGGAGAAGGACGGTCACATCCGCATCGTCTACAAAGACTGGCCCATCTTTGGAGCGATTTCGGAAGAAGCCGCGCGGATAGCGATCGCGTCCGACCGGCAGAGCATCTATCCTGCAGTTCATAGGAGATTGATGAACGAGCGGCGACCGCTCAATGAGCAGGTCATGCGAGAAGCGGTCACGATGTCCCGAGGCAATTGGGCGCAAATTCAAAGCGATTTGCGTGATCATTCGGCGGATATCCAGAGGCAGCTCAACCTTAATCGCCGGGACGCATTTAGTTTAGGGTTGGCAGGCACCCCTACCTATCTCATCGGCCCAACCCTGGTGTCTGGCGGCCTCGATGAAGAGGGGTTCAGGGGCATGTTTGCGGAGAGTAGGAGAGCCGGGACCCAATAGCCTCAAGACATGCATGACGGCGTTCGGGCAATGGAAAAGGGTTGATGTACTGGAAGATGGCTGCAGGCCTCGGCCTGCCTCCGTGTTGGACGGTTCTGCCGCTAGTCGAGTTCTGCTGTAGCGCGACATTCTGGATGAGAGAGCTCACCTTGATTGTCGCGCTGCATTCTGCCCCAAGACACTCGAGGAGGAGGGTCTGGACGGGCGCTTGAGCACAGAGATCGCCATCCTTGAGTGCGCGCCGGATGGTTGAGCCTGCGATGCCCGCATCGCGGAGGTCTTGCGCACGAATTATGGGCCGTTCGGCAATTATGGAGCGGAGTTTCTCACGCTGGCCGCCGACTTTTCAACCATGTTACAAATCCTACAACTGAATCAGTTCTTAGCAGAGGTTTTGTAAAATAAGTTACTTGGAAGCGCTAGCCGACATCGCAAGGACTGGAACGGGTGGGGAATTTTCAATATTAGGATGAATTGTGTGAATCGAGAACCTGAGCTGCCTTTCAGGCAACCTGCTCGATCGGCTTGCGCAGACCGGGCCTGTAGTCCCGGCCCATACGGATGACGGTCAGGAACACTATCAATCGGAGCGGGATTATTGGCAGACGCGCTCTGTCCCGCGCTTTGCGAACCGGTTTTCATCTTTTTTGATGCGACAACAGAGAATTAGAGCAGGCTACGTGCGTCAGATTTAACGTAGCCCGCTATAGCGTCCAACCTTGGCTCAGCTGAGAGCCCAACCGCCTCCGCTAGTCACATGGGCGTCTCGCTCACGTAATTCGCGACCTAAGCCGAGCACTTCATTGAGGTGCTCGGCCGTATGTCCGAACAGACGGTCGAGAGCGTACATTTCGCGGGGAAAATCGGCTGACAGCATCTCGATCTGGTCGATAAGATTGCCTGCCCCAGCCTTCAGTAGCGCGGGCGCGCCCGCTGTCGGTATGCCAATAGCAGTACAGAAATCGGTAAGGTTAGCTGCGGTGAGATCGTCGAAGAGGCTCGCTGCGCCTACATTGAACGCCAGTTCGTCTGTGTATCCTCCCACGGTTTGCACTGGTGTCAGATCATAGAACGGTGCGAGCTGCATCGATCCGCCAGGCGAGAAGATGAGGCCATTGTTCTTGGCATGGTTGTCGTTGTTGCCAAGGAGCAGATTGAAAATTGTCATTCTGAGGAATGTGTCACGGGCCCGCGCAGGCTGGTCAGTTGCTGCCAGAATGGCCCCGATGGTCGCGGCATCGAACCGTCGCCCCGGTTCTCCGCGCCGCTCGTATTTGAGCTCTGCAGAAAGGCCGCTGGCCTGCGCGAAGTCCTCAACGTGAGCTCGATACACCTTGTCGCTTTCGATCAAGCGATCGAAGCGCTCGATGAGCAGGACGTCATGATCAGCGATTTTGTCCGCTACGCAGGTGCCGACCGAAAAGCCGCACTGGGCGGCCAGTTGGGTCAAAAAGGCTTCATCGCGCGCCTCGTTGCGGTAGTTGCGATCGGGCAGTTTCAGAATGTGGGTGGTAGGTGCGCCAGTGCCTTGCTTTGGAAGTGCGAAGCGCCCGTCAGGCAGTGCGGCCAAGGAAATCTTGCGGCGCACGCCCGCAACCGGAGAGGGGGCGTGCATTTCGTCCGGCAGGGGCTTGCCTGTGGCAAGGCGTTCGACGATGTCGCGCAGCGTTTCATCATCTAGCGGATCGTAGTCCTCGCTCAGCGTGCCTGGTCGCTTTATGGGCGGGCTATCCACTCCCAGCACGCTGACCGCGCCGGGGCAGTCAGCGCCCAGGTTTTCAAGCAAGCCAGCAATGTCGCTGCGCTCGATGCCATAGCGGGCCATCGTCGCTTCGAGTTGGTCATTTTCCTGCAGCAGGTTGCCGAACCACGCGCGCACCGGAACATCGCCGAAGGGATCTTCGCGCAGCGGAAGCGAGAGCGACAACGGGTGGCCGTTCGGGTCGGTGAGCCATTGTGGATTATAGGCGAAGGAAAGGTCGGCATCATCGCCTTTGACGAGGTAGCCGATTGGTTCCGCCGATGCCTCGAGCCAGACTTGCAGGATCAACATCAGCGATTGCGCATTCGTGCGGTCAGATCGATGCCCGCCGCTTGGGCACAGGCTATCACCCGATCAAATTCGAGGCTGGGTTTCCCGCCTTCGAGTTCCGAAACGAACCTTCGTCCCACTCCGGCATGAGCGGCAAACTCTGACTGGTTCATCTTCATGGCTTTGCGCGCGTGCCGGATAATTGCGCCCAATTCTGCGACCGTTCGCACACGTTCGCCGGGTTCTTGCGCGCGAACAGCCTCAACTCTCGGTGGAGACAGCCTTTTTGGCGAAGCGCCAATGGACGCTTCGGACAGCTGCCGGGCGATATCGATCGCCCGCTGATAGGGCGGACTGCGCAGCTGCTCGCTGAGCTTCTGCGCGGGCGATACGAGTTCCGTAAATCGAGCACTGATTTCGTGGTTGGCTTTTGTCTTTGCATCGAGTGCCGGACTCGTGGCGAGTTTGCGAAACACCTGATCCTGCTCGTTGAGAGCCTTGAGGAGCCGTTCGCTATCGGTCACCGGTCTCATTCTTGATCCCTTTCGGGAGCAAATTGGAACTGACTGCGTCCAAAGTCAATATTTGATCCCGAACGGGCGCGAAATGATTGCTGATTCGCCTTGTGGGCCGTAATGCGCCCTCTAGGGTGCATAAAGTAAGAACGGGTGGCTAGCACCTCAATTTGTGGCCACGATCTTGAGGTGCGGCCTGGGCCTATCAAGCACCTCAACCGCTTCACGCCGATGTTCGGGCGCTAGGTGCGCATAGCGGAGCGTCATCGCATAATCGCTATGCCCGAGCAGTTCGCGGATTGTGTTGAGGTCTACTGCGACCATGGCAAGGCGTGAAGCGAAGTGATGGCGCATGAGCGCAGCCCTGATCGCCGTGATGTCGCGATTGACCGTGTTGGTCTTGACGCCTGTCTTGATCCGCGTGGCACGCCAACGCTCCATGTCGAGCGGGGTGATGGTCGTCATCGGTTCCTTGAGGAAATCCTTGAATGCGACTTTGAGCCGCTTGAGGGTGGCTTCTGCTGTCTTCTGGTGCGCTCTCCCCCCTGTCGGTCACTCCGTCGATCAATATTCCCGTTCCACACCAAATTTTTTGCGATGCTAACTAGTTCCTACAAACTGTGGGGACTCAGATAGTTATTGTCATACGCAGCTGGAAACCAGTGGTCACCCTCGCTAGATACGGCACGACCACGTGGAACGAAGTGACGCCTAGAATGGTTTTTTCGATAAGTTCTGGCCGGATTCAGTCATGCTGGTCGTTGCAACTTGGTTCTGGCGATTGCCGCCTTGAGCAGAAATCTTCGGAATTAGATGAAAGGACTTCACTGTGGCCTACACAATCAATCGAATGATCTCCCACGCAGCTATCGACGACGTCGACGCACGCACCCGCAAGGCGCTTGCGGACCATGGCTTCGGCGTCCTGACGGAGATCGACGTGAAGGCGACGATGAAAAAGAAGATCGATGTCGAGATGCCCGCCTACCGCATCCTCGGCGCCTGCAATCCGAAGATGGCGCACCAGGCGATCGGTATCGAGCCACGGGTGGGCGCTATGCTACCCTGCAACGTCATCCTCCGGGAAGTCGAGGGCGGTGTCGAGGTCAGCGCCATCGACCCGGTGGCGTCGATGCAGGCGATCGAGAACGCCGAATTGACGGCTGTGGCGGGTGAGGTGAGGGGCCTACTGGCGAAGTCCATCGATGCGATCTGATGGTACACATCAGCGAGAAGAAATCGTGCGACACCGTTTCTGCAGACTGCGCGCGCGGTGTTAGGGGGTGGGATACGCCAGAACTGCCTGTCGTCTACTTCTCATTCACACTCCATTTCGTCTGGGAGTTCGTTCAGGTTCCAACTTATACCGGCATGGCCGTGCTGCCCCATTGGGAGGCGATCAAGCTCTGCATGTCGGCAACTTTTGGCGATGTTGGTTTCGCGCTGATCGCTTTCTGGCTTGCCTCTCTGGTGGCACGGACGCGGGACTGGATCCTTCGGCCAATGCGCTTTCCGGCCGCGATCTTTGTCGCTGTCGGAATCGCCCTGACCGTAGGGTTTGAGTATTACTACACCAATATCAGCCTGCGCTGGACCTATTCAGATCTGATGCCGCTTGTACCGCCGTTGGGCACGGGACTGAGCCCGCTCCTGCAATGGATCGTCATTCCGCTGATCGTGATCTGGCTAACCCGTCGTCATCTCCTCGGCGCGCAGGCCATCCACGATGCTAATGGGCCTTACGAATAACAGGTGCTGTCAGTTACCCGCGGCCGAGATTGATCTCTCCGCCTACAAGTCGCGAATGTGTTCGGGCCATGATTTGAGTGCCCATCTTTATCACGTCGGGTGCACCAAGCTCTCGGATGCCTTCCAATCAAGGGGCTAAATGCGGCTCATGTCGAGCCACGAATCGTCGCCTTTCCAGGCTGCTTCGAATGCCTGCTCTGCTGCTTGGGTTTCGGGCCTATTACCGAGCTTTCCTTCGGTTCGGGCAAGACCGTAAAGCGCAAGCGCACTGTTAGGGGCCGTGAATAGGGCTGCCTGGAACGCTTTTCTTGCTTCCCCATAGCGCCCAGCCTTGAAATAGGCAGCACCAAGCGACTGGTTGACCGGATAATACCAGAACGGGGGCTCGTTATACGGGATTTCCTTCTGCATCGCTGCAGCCTTCTTGAAGCGTGCAATTGCTTCCGCATTTCTTGATTGCGCAAGCGCCCTCCTGCCTTTTGCAACTTCGACAGCAAGACGGATGATCAGCGGCGCAGGAAAGCCGTTCGATTCCATCTGCTTCACAGCTGCTGAATCTGCGAGGGCGCCCATCGCAGCAAGTTCAGCATCAAAGACTTTGTCGTTCGGCTCCGTGGCAAGCGCAACGGCCCTGGCGTACCGGCGCATCGCTTCGACGTATTCGAGTTGGTGGGGTTTGCTGGTCAGCGCGAGGGTCGCTGCCGACGATGCGTATTGAGCATAAGCGAAATAGGGCGCGGCATAGACCGCCTGGACCCAGTACAGTTCCCTTCCTGTCTCGACATCGAGGATGCTTTCCAGTTTCGCTGTCTGGCTTACGATGGTGGCAACATCCCCCAGCGCCTGGGCCGAAGTCAGCAAAAAATGCACATTATGTGGGTAATATCCGAACCTGACGAGGCCATCGTCGCCGACCTCGCGCAGGTAAGCCTCATCGGCGGCCACTGCTTCGATATTGGCAGCCATTGAATCCGCATACCGGCCGAGGCGATAGTAGATATGTGCCGGCATGTGCACGAGATGCGCAAGGGCCTTGGGGCCGCTCGCCTGCAGCCTGTCCGCCGCCGCTTCCGCTTTCTTCGGGGCCGGCAGTTCCATCAGGTGAATATAGAGGTGCGACGCCTGCGGGTGGGTTGGATTGCGAACCATCACCTTCTCGATCAGATCGACGGCTTGGGAAATGAACGGCATCGCACTTCCCTCGTCCGTCCAGTAATTCCAGGGGCTCGTGTTCATGGCGGCTTCGGCTGCGAGCACTGCGAGGTCATCGCTGCCGGGATGCTTGCTGGCGATTTTCAGCATCGCTTGCGCATAGGCTCGGTCAAGCTCAACGCGATCGGCATTCGGGGCATCCGAATAGCGAACCGACTGCGCATCTATTAACTCTTTGACGAAAGGGCCTGCCTCGCTCGAGAGGCGGCGGGCCTGCGCCAGTGCCTCAAGCGCGGCCCGATTCTGCTGGCTGCCCATGACGGCGTTGATATTCGGGCCATTGGCCATTGCCTCGCCCCACCAGCATTCGGCGCAATCAGGCTCGATTTCGCGCGCGCGCCTGAAGGAACGGATGGCCGCGAGGTGGTTGAAGCCATAGGCGAAGGCCAGCCCCTGGTCGAAATACCGCCGCGCCTCGGGGTCCATCGCGCTCAACGGGAAATCGGACCGCGCTATACTGGAATAAAGTCCAATCGTGCCGGTGCCCATACCCTGTTCACTTGCCAGGGATTGGGCCAGCTGGAGGCGGGCGTTAAGAACCGCATCAGACCCGTCGAAGCCGCGGCAAGCATTGCGCCCGGCCAGTGTAGGATCAAGTGCAGCAAAGGCTTCGGGTGACATTACGGGATGAGGCGCAGTCGCAGATACGCCGCCACAGGTCAGGATTGCAAGAAGGACTGAAGTCAATCTAACTGAATTTCGCATTCCGGTTTCCCTCCGAATTCGAATGCGACCGGCAATTGATATATCAGTTCTCAGCTTTGCCGGCTAGTCGCCGCGCGCGTCTCCGGGAATTTTCGCTGGCCCCGATGGCGCCGGATATCGGGGTTCGGATTATTTCCGCTTAGGCCAGACGTGTTTAGTTGAGGGCTGCCATCCAGTCAGTCGCCAGTCCCGGATACCATCAGCTGCAGAGCATTGGTCAGCAGAAAATCAGGTAATGGCGCGGATTTGCGCTCTAGCAGATCGAACCGCACCGTGGTTGCAGTCAACACTGCATGTATGGTTTCACCATCCGGATCGGCCATGACATGCTGCGCCACAAACGAACTGCGCCCGGTGCGCAATACGCCGCTGCGGATAAGGACGAGGGCGCCCACCCTGACTTCCGCTTTGTAGTCGATCGAATGGTTGACATCAGCCCAGCCGAGCTGTGCCGTGTCTTCCTGCGGGCGTTCGCCCAGCGCATGCATCAGATGATAGGATGCAACGTCGAACATTTCGACATAGCGGAAAGTGGTGAGGTGTCCCATCTGGTCGCACAGCCAGGGAAAGGCTACTCCACGAAAGCTTTCGATCATGGGCATGCGTGTGGGTCCTTTTCAATCGGAATGTGCGGTGTGCCGCGCCGTGGTGATGTCTATCGAAGGCCGTTGGCGAGTTCGTCACGGAACTTGGGGTGGGCCAGACCGATCAGCGCATCGGCCCGCTGGCTCATCGATTTGCCCTTCATATCTGACCAGCCAAATTCTGTAACGATGATTTGGGTGTCATTGCGCGGTGTTGTTACCGGGCCATCGAGCGCAGGAACAATGCGCGAAACGGTGCCGCCCCGCGCAGTGGATTGGCAGGCGATGATCGATTTCCCGCCCTTCGATGCAGTTGCGCCTCTGACGAAATCCAGCTGTCCCCCCGAACCACTATATTGTTGGCCCACAAGGCTTTCGGAATTGCAGGCACCGCCAAGGTCGATCTGCAGAGTTCCGTTCACCGAAACGACGTTGTCGTTCTTCGAGATATGCTGCGGATTGTTGACGACATGCACCGGCAGGGAATGAAATGCCGGATTGTCGTCAAGAAAGTCGTAAAATGGCGCATCGCCCATCGCGAAGGTAAAGACACTTCGCCACCGGTAAGTCGCCTTTGCCTTGTTGGTGACCACGCCGCACTGAATGAGCTGCGCCAGTGCCGGTGTCAGTAACTCGGTATGGATGCCGAGATCCTTGCGGTCTTCAAGCAGACCGCAAACTGCGGCGGGAAGCGTGCCGATACCCATTTGCAGGCAGCTGCTATCGTCGATCATATCGGCAATTATGCGAGCGATGGACAGTTCTTCAACGCTTGGTGTGCCGCCAAAAATTTCGGGCAGGCGCGCGCTGTTTTCCACGATCGCATCGACTTCGGAAACATGAAGGAGCGAATCTCCGAACACCCGGGGCATGGCCGGATTGACTTCCACTATCAGCCGGCGAGCGCTGCGCGCCGCCGTGGATGTGTAGTCATTACTTGTCCCGAAAGTGAAATAGCCGTGCCGGTCCATCGCAGACACGGTCGTTATGCACACGTCAAGATCCACGCGTTCAGACAGCAGGTGCGGCGATCCACTGAACGCCACCGGCACGAATTCGATTGGCCCATAGGGGCCAAGGGACGGATCATCTTTGATCAGGGCTCTCTCGATACTGCTAAGGAACATGCAGTGCGGGCGCACCCGGTCGAGAAGATCTCGCCGCAATACGGTTTTGCCCGCTGCGTCAAGGGAGTGGAAGTACCATAGCCGGAGATCGCTGAGCCCTGCATTCACGACCTTACGTTCCAGAGCTTCGAGAAGAGCGGGTGGTTCGGCAACAGCCATTCCCATTGCCAGATTCATGCCTGAGCCGACGTGGTCCACTGCCTCGTCAGCAGAGGTCAATTTTGCATCGTAAACACTTTGCGGGGTCATGGGTGGTCCTTATGCCTGCAAGTGGCCAGATCGCCCGGCCGCTTGCGAAACTACTTCTCGCCTGAGCATATTTCAGGCCTTGTCCGCACGTAATCGCAGCCGCGCGGCAGGCTGTCGATGGCAATATACGGCCTGGGTTCCGAAAATTCGCTGTATGAATGCCAGATAGATTACGGCGAATTGGGCGAGCGTGACGGTCAATACCCTTGCCCGAACAAGGCGCGTCCCCCGGGCCCCTGTCCCAAATTTGAATGGAAAGCGGGCGTTCGCTGCCCGCCTGCCAGTCCGGCCATGTCAGGGTCACCGTGGAACATATGGATGGTGGTCTAATCGCACCGGGTGAAGCCCCTTTCCATGAGATTGAAGCCGAGCACTTTGCCGTCCTTGACATCGAAATCCCCCACCATTCCGCGCCCTGGAATCAGTTCAAGGCGGATTGTGTCGGGCGCGGTATAGGGTTCTGCCCTTGCCCGAAGCGCACCCAATTCGACGCCGAGTCCATCGTCAATGGCGATCGTGCCCATTACGTCGCTGCAGTAGCTACCAGCATAGGATTTGAATGGCAGGGACATTTGCCAGCTGCGCGATGCCCTTTCCTCAAGGGAGCTTGCGATACGATCGCGCTCATCCTTGATCATAGTTTCGAGATCGGCCAACCGGCCGCGCCCCTCTGTCCACGCTCGATCGGATCCGATACCAAACCAGTCATACACGAAGGCAGCCAGTATGTGAGGCGCCATCGCACCCGCGCCGTCTTCATTCGTCATCGCGGCTACACCGAGATTCGCCTCGGGCATGATGGAGGCGTGAGCCATGGCGCCAACGAATGACCCGAACGAATGATAGATTGTCGATCCGTGATAAGGCCCGGAATACCAACCAAGTCCATAACCGCGCCGTTCGAACGGGCCGAAGCGAGCACCGAGAGTTGCAACTGGCGCTTGTGATTCCCGAATCGCCTGAGCCAATTCGCCGGAGCGGGGATTTCTGACGGAGGCGAGTTGGTTACCCAACCAAATCCCCACGTCGCTCGTGCTGGAGTACATTCCCCCGGCAGATTGCATCGTTTCGTCTTGCTTGATGAGATAGAGAGGCTCGGGTCCACGCTCGCGATTGCCCGCATAGGGATAGGCGAATGGTTCGATCTTCCTCGCTGTGACCAGCCCCTGAGTGAGTGTGGCGCGCATCCCGAGTGGCCCAGTCAACTCATTGTCGACAATATCCTGCCAGCGCCTGCCTAGCCGGCGCTCGATCAGCATGGCGGCAATATTGTAGCCGAGATTGCCATATTTGAATGTCCCGAGCGGCGCCTTGCTGTTGGGCTCGAGAGTTTCCAGCAGTTTCCACATGGTTTCGGGATCATGCTGCCCCGAATAGGCAAGCCTGAATTCGATATTCCCGCTGGCAAGACCGTGCGTATGAGACAGCAGGTGCCGCAGGCTGACTTCGTCCGCATGCAGCTCCGGTGGGTAATCCATGTCCGGTGCGAGTTCGCCCAATGTCCATGCGAGATCTATGTCGCCGCGCTGGGCAAGAAGGGCAAAAGCGGCTCCGACGAAAGCCTTGGTTGACGAGGCGATGTACCATCGGGTTTCGGTTGAGGCCGGGGTTCGGGATTCTCGCTCTGCCATCCCCCAATTCGCCGTCGCAACCGTGCAGTCTTCACGTACAACAATTGCAGACAATCCCGGCAGGTTGGGCGCTGCCGCCTGGATTTCCTCCGTGAATGCAGCGAAATCCTTTTGAAATTCCGCCTCGTTCGGTTCTTCTACTTCGATCATGGCCGTTTCAGCTTGCACTTCGGCAGCTGCAACTGCCCCCGAATGCGTCAGCAACAGCGCAGAAAAAAGAATTGTCCGCATCTTCCACTTACTCCGTCATCCAATCAGAATCGAAGAATAGGAGGGCGGGGAGGGACAGTCTTGGACGGATGAAACATGGCGTCAAACGAGCATTGCCCGCCATTGAGACAGGCGCAGACCCGTTTCCCGGCGAAAGACCCGGGAGGCATGGCTCTGGTCGCAGAATCCTTCTTCAAGAGCACATTCGGCGAGCGTCATGTCTTCTTCTGCAAGAGAGTTGGCCAATCTTGCAGCCATTTGATTGCGGCGGAACTCGGACGGAGTCATCCCGAAATAGCAGCGAAAACTGCGTGCGAGATGGACGCGGTGAATGCCCTCGGCCGCCGAAAGCATCGCGATCGTATAACTGGCCGGATCGTCGCACAATGCCTCACGAATCCGGGCCAGCCAGGCCGGAGCGAGTGCTTCCTTGCTGGGCGGCAAGAGCTCCGTCAGGGAACATAATGCAACCAGGTCGGGCAATGCCTCTTCGATTGCCGGGATACTTGCCCCTGACAGCGACGCTATCAGACGCACAATTTCCATGTCATTCCTTGACTTGCGCCACCCGGGGGAGTGCCCTTCGAAGAAGAATTTCGCGGCTTCTTCCCGCGCATTGATTGTAAAGAGGAGCGACCCTGCACCGTCCCATTGATCCGCATGGAGGGCCCCTTCGGGCTTGAAGCCGATCATTACTCCGTGCGCCAGATATTCCCGCCCCTCGAGCTGCTCGCTGAAAGAGCCGGCGAGCTGGATCGTCAACTGGCCGCAATTATGGCGATGTGGTTCGTGCCGCTCGCTGCCACGATAGGCGACAAGAGCGACGCTTGCATCTTTACTCAGCCGGCATTGCCAGCTTTGCTTCACCGGTATGCGGGGTTCCACTTTCACCATTTGCGGTGATATAATGAAGTAATACACCTATGGGAAGGTCAGGCCCTTTATTCCTGACCACACCCATTGATTTGTCCCTGCATGATTTGCTCTGGTACTGTCAGTTATCCCGGCCAATGATCAGATTATCACGTCGCTCGTCGACAATCGTCCTTGCCGCATCATTCGGAAACCCGATGCCGGTGAGAACCTGCTCGCAGAGCTCGAGGCTGGCTTCGAGGGTTTCCGGCACCGCGCCCGATGCACC
Source organism: Pontixanthobacter sp. (assembly GCA_041741895.1). Classification (GTDB taxonomy): domain Bacteria; phylum Pseudomonadota; class Alphaproteobacteria; order Sphingomonadales; family Sphingomonadaceae; genus Allopontixanthobacter. Next base: position 4,790 of record JBGSJO010000133.1, on the reverse strand, counting down.
TTTGCCCAGCAGGCGCTGCGCATGCCTGACGTCGCGGGCACGCGCGATAATCCTTACATGCGGCCATGCTTCATGGACCGCCTTGATTACATGTTCCGCCGAACCGGGTTCGTCCATCGTCGTCGCGAAGGAGGATGCGCGCTCGATACCCAATTGGACAAGCAGCTCTGGCTGACTGGCATCGCCGAAGAATACGCGCGCCCCTGCTGCGCGTTCGCGCGATACCAGTTCCGGGTCTGTGTCGATGGCGACGTAAGGGATGCGCTGTTCGTCCAACAGTTCAGCCAACATCTTTCCGACCCTGCCGAAGCCGCCGATGATGACAGGATGCGCGTAATCCAGCGCAGTGTCTGTTCCGGGAACATCGGCACTGCGGCTGCGCAGAAATTCACCTGCGCGGCGTGCGGCAGCGGCTGTCAAAGGCGTCAGGAACATGGTGACGATGACCACCAGCAAAATGAACTGAGCAACCTCCTGATCGAGCAAAGCGAAGGAAAGCGCTGCCGCAATGACGACAAATGCGAATTCACCGCCCTGGCTCATCAAGATGGCCGTTTCTGCAGCCACATCGCTGGGCAACCGGAAAGCCCGTGCCAGTCCGAACAGGATCAATGCCTTCAGGGTGAGCAGCCCGATAACCGAGAGCAGCACCCAACCGATGTCCGCCCACACGGCCAGTATGTCGAGACTCATGCCGACAGATATGAAGAAGAGCCCCAATAGCAGCCCTTTGAAAGGTTCTATGTCTGCAGCAATCTGATGGCGGTATTCGGTTCCGGCAAATAGCAATCCGGCCAGAAAGGCGCCCAGCGCCATCGACAGCCCCGCTTGCGCGGTCAACGCCGCTGTCGCGAGAATGAGCAGGACCACGGCCGCCATGAAGACCTCGCGGCTGCCTGTGCCCCCCGCAAAACGTAGCAGCGGCCTGACCACGATCCGGCCGACCAGAAAGATCAGGCCGATAACCAGGCCAGCTTCACCAATCGCCCTAAGTGCGGCAAGTCCGTAAGAGCCTTCGACAGTTGCGCCCGCGACACCGACAAAGAACAGGATCGGCACCACCGCCAGATCCTGCAGCAATAGTACGCCGAAGCTCGAACGGCCGGCGGGCGCATTGAGGCGGCGGCTTTCGGTCAGCAATTGCATGACCAATGCGGTGGAAGAAAGCGATAGGCAAAGACCCAGGATGATCGCCGCCACTAGCGTATTTCCGAAAGCATAGGCGATCAGACCGATGGCCAGCGCAGTGATCGTTACCTGCATCGTGCCAAGGCCAAACACCAATCGGCGCATACCCCATAATTGCGCAATCGAAAGCTCCAGGCCGATAGTGAAGAGCAGGAATATCACACCCAGTTCGGCAAATTGCCGCACGCCTTCCGTATCGGCAAAGACTATCACTCCGAGGATCGGCGTTTCGCCAACCAACCGGCCTATGCCGTAAGGACCGATAATTAGCCCCACGAACAGAAATCCCAGTACAGCGCTGATGCCGAGTTTCTTGAACAGCGGTACAATCAGGCCCGCCGCGACAAGAAATATGATGATCTCGCGCAGATATGGGATTTCGGGATGCACTAGATATTCCTTGCCTTTTTGCTGAGGCCAATCGCGCTAATCGGCTCCATTGCCTGCCCCATACATGGTAATGAACGCTTCGAGATCGGCCAATTCGACACAACGTCCCGTCTCAAGTCCGGTTGCGGCGTATGTTAATCTGCAGGGACGGATTTAGTAACAGCCATTGGGCGAAAAAGCATATGCCGGAATAGAATTTTGTGAATCTCTGCAGACCGCCCCGTTCGCGACATTTGGAGTGGACGCGCCAAAAAACGAAATTGGGGTCCCGGGACTGCCTAATCCTGGTCCCGGCGAAAGACGCACCAGGTGAACCACTGGCTCGCCCCCCACGGGGTGAGGTGTTCTTCCCGCCAGTCCTCGACCAGCATTAAGCCGCTGCCGATTGCGGCGGAGAGGCTCGCCGCATCATATCGCCGCACCGGCAGGCCGCTGCATTTCTCCGGGCCATCAAGGGCAAAGGTCGCCATGATCACCAGTCCGGCAGGTGCAATTGCGTTCAGCAAGGTGCGGCGATAGGCCGCGCGCTGATCCGGTTCGGTCAGGAAGTGGAACACGGCTCGGTCGTGCCATACATCGTAGCGCCTCGGCGGCTGCCACCCGGTGATGTCGGCAACCTCCCAATGGACCCTTGCCGCATTTTCCCCGAGCCTTTGTCTGGAGGCTGCAAGCGCCGATCCGGCGATGTCGATAACAGTCACGTCGTCCCAACCGCGCTGCAACAGCGCGTCGACGAGATTGGAGGCCCCGCCGCCCACATCAACGAAGGAAGACGATGATGGAACGTGGAGGCGCGCCAGGGCACGCAGGGTGGCTTCCGGTTCAGACTGAAACCAGCTGACTTCCGAGGGAGCCTTTTGTGTGTAAACCTGTGTCCAGTGGTCTTGCTGGCGAGGGCGCATCGTCCGGGTCTCCTTGGCCGCTCATATCGTTTTCTTGCGGGCGACTGCGCGCTTCAGGCAACAGCGATGTGCAACGCATTCCTTCCTACATTCGTGACCGCAACCGAAAATTGCAAATTGCGCGGCATAGGTCCCGAACCGTCATCCTCGGTCAGTTCACCTGACGTTCCAGCCCTTCCCAATAGGGTGCGCGCAATTCGCGCCGAAGGACCTTACCGGAGGGATTGCGCGGGAGTGCATCCAGGAAATCCACCGATTTCGGGCATTTGAACCCGGCGATTTTTTCCCGCGCAAAGGCGATCACCCCTTCCTCGGTCAGATTGCTGCCGGGTTTGCGCACGATGACAGCCTTTACCGCTTCGCCCCATTTCGGGTCGGGCACACCAATCACGGCGATGTCGGCAATGGCAGGATGGCCGTAGATCGCGCTTTCGACCTCAGCCGGATAGACATTCTCGCCGCCGCTGATGATCATGTCCTTGATCCGGTCCTGGATGAACAGATAGCCTTCCTCATCCAGCGTTCCGGCATCGCCGGTGCGGAACCAGCCCCCGTCCAGCTTCGCCTTGGCTGTTTCTTCAGGGCGGTTCCAATATTCCAGCATGACGCAGTCCGACCGGATGGCGACTTCGCCCGTGGTGCAGGGCGGCAGCGGATCGAGATTGTCGCCCAGAATGCGGATCTCCACTCCTGGCAAGGCCTTGCCGGCGGAGCGCATCACATGTTCCCGCCCGGGCTGGTGGTCTTCCGGGGCGAGCGAGATGATCGCGCCATAGGTTTCGGTGAGGCCGTATAGCTGCGCGAAATCGCATTTGAGGCGCGACACGCCTTCCTTGAGCAGATCGAGCGGGATCGGGCTGGCACCATAGGTCAGCCCGCGGATGGAGGAGAAATCCGCCCCTTCCGCATCGGGATGGGCCAGCATGATGCCCAGCGCAGCGGGCACCAGGAACAGCCATTTGACTTTATATTCGGCAACGTCGCGGATCATCAGCCCGGGATCGAATTCGGCATGGATGATCAGTTCCTGCCCGCCCAGCACCGCCCCGGTTGCGCCGCCAACCCCGGCGATATGACCGTAAGGCATCGCCATGATCAGCGAATCGCTCGGCGCGGCGCAATACCAGTAAATATTTTCCGACTTCAGCCGCGGCAGCAGGTTGGTCCCGTTGAAATTGCTCAGCACCACGCCCTTGGGCTTGCCGGTGGTGCCCGATGTATAAAGCTGCAGGAAGGCATCGTGTTTGTCGATGACCGCACCGACCGTATTGTCCGGCTGCCGGTCGCGCCAGGCGGCGAAGGCGCTTTCCATGACCACCGCCGCCCCATCCCACGGTACACCGACGAATCCTTCTTCGATAAACAGCACTTTCGCGCCGCAATCCTGCAGGATGAATTCCACTTCTGCCGGGGCGAGCCGCCAGATGATCGGCACCAGAACCACGCCCATGCGCGCCGCGCCGAGGCACAGTTCAACCGAATAATCGCTGTTCTTGCCCAGATAGGCGATCCGGTCACCCTTTGTCAGGCCCATCGCTGCCAGGCCATTGGCGATTTGCGAGGCGTGCCGGTCATATTCCGCAAAACTGGTCACCCGCGTGCCGAACCGCAGGGCAGCCGCGCCCGGCCGTTCCACCGCGTGGTGCGCCAATGCTTCGCTGAAAGTCCAGCAATCCGTCTCGGTCATGATATTTCCAGCCCCCAAGATTCTATTCGAAACCCCGTTCCAGGAAATGCATGGCGCAGCCTGCCAATACGGCAGTGCCGTGGGGCAGGGCGGTTTCATCCACCATCATCCGGCTGGAATGGATGCCGCAACACTGGCTCCAGTCCTCGCCGCTGGGGGCCACCCCCAGGAAGAACATTGCGCCCGGCACTTGTTCCAGCACATAAGCAAAATCTTCTGCCCCCATGATCGGCGTGGGCATGTCTTTCCAGCTTTCCGCGCCCAGCACCGCATGCGTCACCGCGCGGCCCAGCGATACGGCGCGCCCGTCGCACAATGTGACGGGAAAGCCTTCGGTAATCTCGACCTCTGCGGTGATGCCGTGGGCGGCGGCAATCCCGCTGGCGGTTTCGCGCATCAGGCGTTGCACCAGATGCCGGTGTTCGCGGGACAATGTGCGCATGGTTCCGCGCAGGGTTGCGTGGTCGGGTATCACGTTATGCGCGGTGCCCGCGTCCAGCCGTGTCACGGTAACCACCACCGCATCGGCGGCGTTGAAACGGCGAGTGACCATCGCCTGCAGCGCGGTCACGATGGCGCAGGCCGCCGGGACCGGGTCCAGCGTATCATGCGGCATGGAGGCA
>JBGSJO010000132.1:0-27112 GCA_041741895.1 Pontixanthobacter sp. | reverse complement strand
CGGCGGCGCACCGCGACACAGCGACAATCTGGAGCGGGACGCCCACCAACCTACGCAACCAGGAAATCCGTCGCCGAAAACTCCAGCGACAATCAAACCGAGCAGCAAGACCAAACTTAGCTCTTGCCAACGACAATCTCGAACACCAAAACCCAAATTACCGCGTCAATTAACTCTCATCCTGATTGTCGGTGACTCTCATCCAGAATGTCGCGCTACAACCAGCGTCATCATCACCACCAACCTCGCATTCGGGGAGTGGCCCACCGTGTTCGGCGACCCCAAGATGACCGCCGCGCTCCTGGATCGTGTCACGCATCATTGCGACATCGTCGAAACCGGCAATGACAGCTGGCGCTTCAAAAACCGTAGCTGATCCATCCCAACAGCACTCAATCAGAAGGTCCCTTTTGCGCGCCGATAGGGGGTCCCGTTTGCACGCCGATTGACACTCCACACGGATGTTTTCGCTCGGACGACGAAATTTTCAGGGAAGACAAACTGAATGAGGAGCCTGAGTGATATGACCATCGAATAAGCAAGGTAAGGCTTTTCGAACTTTGCCAAGCTAAGGTCGAAGCGTTCAACGATTTTCTCGATTGGATCTCGTTCGGTGGACCCGACGTGAAGAGCAGCGATCCCGTCGAGCAAGAAAAGCAGCTCAAATACGCGACCCTCGTTGCCAATACCGTCATGCTCAGCTAACCGACGTACACACCGCGATGATCGGCGACGGTCATGCCGTCACCTCCGAACTCGTCGGACATCTCAGCCCCTATATCCGGGATCATATCCGTATATTTGGGCGCTTTGTCCTCGATATGGAGCAAATCCCCAAGCCCTTGAACCCCGCTGCGATACCCTTCAAAACCGCTCTATGATAACATTTTACACGTATCCTCAACCTACCCCTGATATCTCAGATTAGCGCGAGTTCGACCCTGCGTCCCACGACGGCTGCAGCGCGCTGCAGGGTTTCAATAGTCACATTGCCATCGTTAGGATCAAGCACTCGATCGACCTGGGTCCTGCTGGTATGCATTAGCAACGCCAGTCGTTTCTTGCTGAGCTTGCGTTCGCGCATCGCCTCGGCGAGTTGCCAGGCGATGACCTCCTTGATGGCCCGGGCCTGGAATTCCGCGAGGACGCCCTCTTCCTCGAGGAAGTTGTCCAGCGTCGGGCCGCGATGCTTGTTTTCAACCATTTTCAACCTCTTTCTGCCGCTTTCGGGCCAGTTCCAAATCTGCTGCAGGCGTCTTCTGCGACTTCTTGATAAACCCATGCAGCGAGTAAAGATCGCCTTGGTGGAAGCAGAACAGCACGCGGGCGATCGTTCCGTCAGGTAGGGGTGTGCGCACTTCGAACAGCCCCTTACCCATAGGGCGAACCAACGGCATCCCAACCGGCCAACGAAACTGAACCCGCTGCAAGTCCTGACCAATCTCCCTGCGATTGGCGTCGGGGAGACCGAGCAACCAATCACGAACTGGGGCATTGCCCGCCTCGGTCTGATAGAACACCAGCTCGATGCGTTGTGCGGACCCTGATCCCATGGCTACTTCATGCACTATATAAGGTGCATAGTCAAGCTGGGTTGGCCTTGAATCCGTTAACGCGCAGAGGCCGAAATCCGTCCTGTGGCAATTTCATGTCGCCCCAAAGATAATCATCGGTGAGGCTGATGTGCTCCCATCCCAGAGGCGCTGCATGGCTGAGCAGCGCATCGTCGATGATGCGGCCTTGCTGCCGGAGGTGATCGGCGGCACGGCCGAGGTAGATGGTGGTCCAGAGGATGATCGCAACCGACACGAGATTGAGACCCGATGCCCTGTGGCGCTGATTCTCAAATGTGCGGTCCCGCAGTTCGCCAAGACGTTGCGCGCCTCTCCCTTGTTGAGATTGGCGTTGGCGCGGCGACACAGCTCGATGTTGTCGAGCATGAACAGCGAACGTTCGACCCGACCGATTTCCCGGAGCGCCTGCGAAAATGAATTCTGGCGAGAATAGCCGGCTAGCTTCTTCAGCATGACTGAAGCGCTGACCGTGCCCGTACGGATCCTGCCAATCCGGCACATTTGGGACTATCTGAGGATCCATGAAGACGCTTGATCTCGACAGCTATCTAGCAGGCGTGAACGCGCGCAAGGCGAAGCTCGCACCTGAAGGTGTGGTCCCGGCGGCCCAATCGTGCCGGAACAGCGGTGCGCTGTAGCGCGACAATCTGGATAAGAATCCTCACCTTGATTGTCGCGCTGCAGGTGCGCGGCGGAACGCCAAGAAGCAGTCTGAGCTCGGCCGCGCGGATGCCCGCGCGAGGGGCGCGGGCCTCGAGCCCATTCCTTCAAATTACTGATTGAATCCATCAGCTTTGGGTTTCGTCTTTACAAACTGTAGCCTGTACGTGATTCTGACGGATCTTGGGACGCCATAGGTCGCAACCGCGCTACAAAAAGCTCTCGCCCGCGTGGTTTTCGAACAGCGCAGCGTCGCGGACATAACCAAGCAGCACTTCGACCTTCTTCTGGCGCGATACTTCCTGCATCTTCGGCAATGACGCCCCTGCTTTGGCTGCCTCAGTGAGGAGCCCCGACCGTAGCGAGTGCGCGCCGACAGCGGCAGGATCAAGCCCGACTTTGTCGGCATATCGCTGGATCAGCCGGGCGACCGAGCGATCCGACATTGGCTCCTTGGTTAGGATCCCTTGGGCGTCAGCGCGATAGAACAGGGGACCTGCCTCCCCTCCCCTGACACTGAGCCATTCATTGAGCCGCGCCCCCGACTTCAGGACCTTGCCCGAGGGCACCGCGATCACCTGCCCCTCCCCCTCCTGGTCGGTCTTCGAATGCCGGATCGTCAGCTTGAGGCCTTCGCGCACCAGCTCAAGATCGGACAACTGCAGTGCGACCACCCGTTGCGCGCGATGCGCTCGCGATGCCCCCAATAGCGAGTCAATTCTCGTCGAAATAGCTGTCGATGTCACGGCTGCCATGCAGGATGTTGACGATCTCCAGCACGTCATCGGTCCTATAGCGGAAGAAAATGGCATAGCCTTGGCATGGGGTTCTGCGAATGTCCGCGCGCAGTTCGGGCCGCGCGCTCCCAAGGGTTGCTGGCAAGGATGCCAGTTGGCGGCATTTGGCGCGCAACCGCTCGGTGAAGGCTACAGCAACGTCGCGGCCGCTGCTCTCGGTCGCGATATAGACCGCAATTTCTACCAGATTGCGGTCTGCCTCATCAGTATAGTGTAGTTGGCGCATTAGCGCGCTTTTGCTGAATGTTCCCACCCATCGAGGGCGGCGTCGATATGTGCGCCCACGACGTCATCGCTATGTGCGCCACCGCGCGCGATGGAGGCATTTAGCGTCTTGCGTAGCGCCGCTAGCTTGACTTCGCGCTCTTCAACCAAGCGCAACCCTTCGCGCACCACTTCGCTGGCAGAGCCATAGCGGCCTGCCTTAAGCACGGTATCAACAAAGCCTTCCCAGCGTTCACCTAGTGAGACATTCATAGCAGACCTCCATTATGGTTCATTCAGGGCATTATAGCTTAATAACGAAAATTGCACAATTATTGTTATTGGAGGTGAGTCACGCGCGGCGCACCCTTGGCATCAACATAGGCGTAAAGCGTGGAGATCGAGATGCCGAGCTGCGCTGCAACATCGCGCGCGGCATTCTCCCGGTCTGCCATCATCGTCATTGCCGCTTTCAGCTTTTGCTTGGTCATGACGCGGGGACGACCACCGGCGCGCCCACGTGCACGTGCCGCTGCCAAACCGGCCATTGTCCTTTCCTGGATAAGGTCTCGCTCGAAATCGGCCAATGTCAGATCGCCGCCGCACAATCCGGGTGTGGTGGTCTCACGAATAAGACGGGTTTAAGGTGAATGCCGGAATAGGTTGCTGCGAGGTCTGCACCAAATTTATGCCGCCAACGCCGGGACCGTTACTCCACCTAGTCGCCTTCGCCAGGTTCGGGGGAGAAGTACTTCTCGAACTTGTCTTCCTCGCCCTTATGCTCGTCGGCATCTTCGGGCGGGGCTTTCTGGCTGGTGATATTGGGCCATTCAGCCGAATATTTGGTGTTCAGTTCCAGCCATTTTTCAAGATTGTCTTCGGTATCGGGCAGGATAGCTTCGGCCGGACATTCAGGTTCGCAAACACCGCAGTCGATGCATTCGCTGGGGTTGATCACCAGCATTCCTTCACCTTCGTAGAAACAATCCACCGGACATACTTCCACGCAATCGGTATATTTGCATTTGATGCACGCTTCGGTGACGACATATGTCATGGCTGCGTGTTCTCCTTGAGCCTGGTGATTTGAAAACAAGTATCTGCGTGACTGGCTATGGCGGTTTGGGCCTGCGGGTCAAGCGGGAGATAACACAATTGCGCCTCTGCCGGTGGTCCGCGCCGGGCGGGCAGGGCGCAAATGCGGGCCGCCAGCACGTTTTCCTTCAGCGGAATTGTCAGCACATCGCCTTCTACAATCGGCTGGCTGGCGCGGGACACACGTTGTCCGTTGCACCGAACATGCCCTTGCCGTGCGGGACATTCAGGGGGAATTGAGGCTCACTGTGAATTTGCGGGCATCATTGCTTCGTTCAAGGAAGTGGGAGGGGCGCTTGTGCTGCCTACTGCGAGGTTTCGGGTGCGAGGGCGTAACTGGTGCTGCGCCCGCCCCCCGGTTCCTTGACCAAGATGCCGCGCTGGACGAGATCGGTAATATCGCGCAGCGCAGTATCGGGCGACGTTTTGGCAATAGTTGACCATTTGGCGTTGGTGAGCTTGCCATCGAAACCATTGAGCAAGCGGTTGAGGAGTTTGCGTTGGCGGTCGTTCAAAGGCTGGTATGCGACTGAAACCCAGAACCGCGCCTTGCGCATGACGCTGGCGAGAATGATTTCGGCACCGTCGAAAGTGCGGTCCAGACAGCCGAAGAACCACAACAGCCAAGGCGTGATGTCCACGTCGCCCTTCTGCGTGGCCTCCAGCATGTCGTAATAGGCATTGCGCTCCGTCCTGATCTGCGCGGACATACTGTAGAAACGCTGGGCGGTGCCTTCGGCCCGCGCCAGCGCAAGATCAGCAATGGCGCGGGCAATACGGCCATTGCCATCATCGAATGGGTGGATGGTCACAAACCACAGGTGCGCGACACCGGCCTTCAAAACGGGATCGGGCTGGGCCGCTTCAAACCATGCGAGAAACTTGCCCATTTCCTCGTCAAGCCGCTCTGCGGCTGGGGCTTCGTAATGGACGCGCTCGCGGCCAATCGGGCCGGACACAACCTGCATCGGTCCGGTGTTGCCGTCACGCCACGCAGCAACGGTGATCTTGTTCATGCCACTGCGCCCTGTCGGGAACAGGGCGGCGTGCCAGCTATGCAGCCGCTCGGCTGTGAGTGGCTGAGCATAGTTCTGCGTGGCGTCGAGCATCATTTCGACCACGCCTTCGACGTTGCGATCCGCTTGAACCAATCCGCCAATATCCATGCCGAGGCGGCGGGCAATGGACGAATGGACTTGATCTCGGTCCAGCACCTCACCCTCGATCTCGCTCGATTTGACGACATCTTCGGTGAGGGCTTGCAGCACAGCTTCTTCGCGCAAGGGGAAACCGAGGGCTTCCATGTGGCCGATCAATCGGCCTTGGCGATGGCGCACGGCGGCCAGCGGCTGGGCGAGCTGTTGGTCGCTCCAGTGCAGACTGGGCCAATTGGCTTGTTCATGGATATACGTCATAATCACCGCACCTTTTGCGGCGATTATAGCTCTTATTCGCCGCGAATAGCAAACATAATCACCGCACCTTTTGCGGCGATTAAAGCTCTTATTCGCCGCACTGTCCGTTCATCCCTGTCATGGATCGTAACCCGCAAGGGCTGAAGCACCCTTATGCATGTATGCGGGATTCTGCCGCGCCAGCGATAGAGCCCAGTCCGTAAGGAGACGGCAAAGCAAATCACAATCAAATTATCCGGCTTTCATGTTCAAATAGAGAGAGTAACAGCCAGTCGGGGTGGCCGCGGATCGATCAGTGGATTCCCGCTACGGACTTTATGGCTGCTCATGTGATCCGTTGGATGGAAGGAAACTATGACCGCCGCAAGCGTGACAAGGCGCTCCGTATCGGCGAGCGTCTGGTTACTGCCGGGGTGATCGTTTGCGGCAAGGATGGTTGGGTCAAACTGCTGGTGCGGGCCTGCACCATCACCAAGGACGATTTTGCCGGAAAGCCACTTAACCCTTTCAAGCCGGGTGAGGCAGTGCGTCGCGGAGGGAAAACCAACCTACGGGGCAAACCGCAGCGATTACTGTGGGACGATGAAACAGCACGCCCCGCCTGCCGATCCCCCACGCTAAGGGATATTGTGCTATAGCGGTCTTCGTTCTGGATTTTGATCCGGCAGTTGTAGTTGTCTTGCCCGACATCGCCGCGCAGGAAGATGATAAAGCCCAGCGTTATCTGCTCTTTATGGAGGATGAAACTCATTTCTCCGATCCCTACTGTGCAGAAGCTGTACAGATTGACGACGTAAGTGCTTGATCTGTCGTACCTGCGTAGGTTCTGTGCAGGCCATCTCAGCAAAGAATGTTGTTTATTTATAGTTGTTTGTATGTACCCTTTTCCCGCTCCCACCAATCATCAGCCGCATTACCGCAGCAGATCCGCCAACCCGGCGAAGGCGCTGTTCGGGTTTGCGGCTGGCTTGGGCGCTGGCTTGGGCGCCGGCTTGGGCAGGGGCGAGGGTCTCGGTGCAATTTGGCCCGCATGTTTCGCGGGGCTGCTGCGCTGGTTCTTTCCCGACTTTGCTTGCGCCCGGCCGTGCGGACGGCGAGGATCCTTGCTGCGCGAAGGGCGCCATTCCCATTGATCGGGGGCCGGAGGGCCGAATGCGCCTTCCGGCAATGCCCGGCCGGGCGTGCTCCGGAAACCCGCTTGCCCAAGCAGGCGGGTGTAGCTGTCGGGTGTAAGCCCGGTCGAAATACCCAGCGCCGGGCTCAGAATGAACTTGCGCCGCACAGTTTTCCCGCGCGCATCATGCGCGGCGCGGAAGATCTTCTCGGCAATATCGATCCGCACGGCTTGTTTGCCGGCATGGCGATAGCCCGACGGCAGATGCCGCGAACCTTCGATGACCGGGATCATTGCGCTGTTGATCGGGCGCGGATCGGTGCCCAGGGCGTGCAGCAATTTCCGCGGACCGGGCTTCAGCAAGCCGCCAGCGAATATGTCCAGCGCACCGAAAGTGACCCCGATTCGCCGCAAGAACGGCCTGGTCTCCTTGGGCAGATGTTCCAGACCGGCCGCTTCGCGGGTTACATGACCGTGGCCCGCGATCAGCATCAGCAGCAGCGCGCGCGCCTCCGACCCCGCCTCCGGGTCGCGGGATGCCTCCTCCAGTTTCGCCAGCGGCGCCAGCGGCGCGATCTGGCCAGCCAGCCAATTTTCCAGCGCCCCTGTCAGCCTGGCCCTGGCGGCATCGGGCAATTGGGCAGTCTGGCGATCCGGCACCAGCCGGGCACTTGCGGCGCTGGCCCCAGCTTCCAGTGCGGCAATCTGCTGGCCTTCCCACCAGATGCCGCCGCGATCCAGCGTAACGCCGGACATGCCAGCCGCGATCAGCGCATCGACCCTGGCCGAAAGAATCCGCGGCATGGCCTTTTCGCCCGCCGCGAGCAGCATCTTGCGGTCGGCATGGCTTGCCTCGTGGTCCACGCGGAAGCGGAAACCCGCGACCGTGCCGATCGGCTCGTCTTCTACCGTCAACACCCCTTCGTCAGACAATTTGACGGGGAGCATTGATGCATCCTGGCCCAGTGATTTCATCAGGATCGCAGTCCTCCGGTTTACAAATCGTTCGATCAGACGGCCATGCAGCGCGTCCGACAATTTCGCTTCCACCCCTCGGGCGCGGGCGGCCATCTCGTCACGCGCCAGCACCCAGTCAGGCCTCTGGCAGATATACGCCCAGCTGCGGATCGCGGCAATCCGGCCTTGTAGCGCGTGGATGTCGCCCTGCACATTGTCCAGTTCGGAAATCCGCGCTGCGGCGTAATCCGCGCCGAGATAGCCCTGCTGCAAATCCTGCCACAACCGGGCCACGAACCGGCTATGGGTGTCGGCACCTTGCTGGCGGAAATCGGGCAGGCAGCACACCTCCCAGAATCGGCGGACGCTTCCTGCTCCCTTGACCCCGCCCGCTAAGGGTTCTTCGGACAGGCGCTTGAGCACGGACAGGTCGATGGCTTCGGGGGCCAGCTTCAGCACCGGATTCTCAGGTGGATTTTCCAGATCGCCAATCAGGACAGGCAGCGTATCGAAGCGGGGCTGCGCATCGCGCCAGTATAATTTGGTCAGCGACGCGAAGCGATGTTCCTCGATCGCGTAGATTTCTTCCCCGGTAAACTCGGCAGGTTCGGCGTCATGACGCCCATCTTGGCCCATGCCCGACAATGTACCGAAGGTGCCATCGCGCTGGTGACGGCCCGCCCGCCCCGCGATCTGCGCCATTTCCGCCGGTGTAAGCCGCCGTTTGTGCAGCCCGTCGAACTTGGTCAGCGATGCGAAGGCGACATGGTTGATGTCGAGGTTCAGCCCCATGCCGATGGCATCGGTGGCAACGATGTAATCGACCTCGCCCGACTGGAACAATTCGACCTGGCGGTTGCGGGTTTCCGGGCTCAGCGCGCCCATCACCACCGCCGATCCGCCGCGGAACCGGCGCAGCATTTCGGCCACTGCGTAAACCTGCTCGGCAGAAAATGCGACGATCGCGCTGCGCGGCGGCAGGCGCGACAATTTGCGCGGGCCGATATGGGTCAGGATCGAAAAACGCGGGCGCCTGATGATTTCGGCATCCGGATGAAGCGCCCGGACCATCGGTTCCAGCGTGGCCGCGCCCAGCAGCATGGTTTCGTCCCGCCCACGCGCATTCAGCAGCCGGTCGGTGAAAATATGGCCGCGTTCGCGATTGGCGCCCAATTGCGCTTCGTCCAGAGCCAGAAAACTATGGCTGCCCCCGTCGCTCGTCCGGCTGACCGGCATCGCTTCTGCGGTGCAGCAATAATAGCGGGCATCGGGCGGTTCGATCCGCTCTTCACCGGTGATCAGTGCAACCTGCGCCTCGCCCTTGATCCTGACCACCCGGTCATAGACCTCGCGCGCCAGCAAGCGCAGCGGAAATCCGATCGCGCCGCTGGAATGGCCGCACATCCGCTCGATCGCCAAATGGGTCTTGCCCGTATTGGTCGGGCCAAGAACAGCCTTGATCGGGGATTCTTCGAAGGAAGCTCGGTTCACAGTGCCAATGTGGCACCGCCGCGGACATTCCACAACTGTCCGGCAGCCACCGTTAACAGCCCGCGATACACAGCTGGCCGCACACAGGACTCAGCTGATCGCACTTTAAACCGGTATTAACTTTAAAAGTGCAGGAAAACCGGCAAAGGCCATCGGCAACGGCCCTTGGCGTCGCAATAGCCACCGAAGCCGGAACGAGGAGGTCGCGCTGTTTACTTCGCGCGAAAATGACGGGATCCTGCCAGGCGGATCGGAGATATCCGACCCTGCCGAACTCCATCACGCCCGAATTTCGCCCGAACAGGCCGTATTTGCGCTCGCTTCGGATAACATGCAGGCCCCACCTGCGGCGCACAACCAAGGCCGCATTGTCCTTCAACGGGCGCGGAGCCTGGCAGACCGTTTCGAAGAATGGCGCCTGGGGCTTTCGGCCAGGCTCGAAGCAATCGACCTGACGCCCGATCTGGCGGAAAAGATCGGCAGTCGCCGCTGGTTCCGCGGTTTTGGAACATTTGTTGGTCTCTCTGCATTGTCGCTGGCATTCTGGCCTGATTTTTCCCCTGTCGAAGCGGCACCTGCGATGGCGATTGACGACAGCGCACGCGACGAATTTCGCAGCCAGATGATCCTGCCCCTTGCGCTCGGCGCAGACAGTGGCCGCCACATGGGCGCCACGCAGGCGGTCATTCCGCTGAAATCAGTTCCTGAACGCCCGCAGATAGAAATGCTGGCCACGCTGGTACGCGGCGATAGTTTTGGCCGGATGCTGCAGCGTGCAGGGGTTGGTTCCGGCGATGCCGCCCGGGTCAGCGAACTGGTGGCGCGGACCATGCCGCTGCAGGATCTCGAATCGGGAACGCAGATCGACATCACGCTCGGCCGCCGGCCCGCAGCTGGACAGGCGCGGCCGCTTGAGGCGCTGAATTTCCGCGCACGGTTTGACCTAGAACTCGCAATCCAGCGCATTGACGGGAATCTGGCACTGCAACGCAAGCCGATCCGGGTGGACGAAACCCCGCTACGGATTCGCGGCACTGTTGGCCAAAGCCTTTACCGTTCAGCACGGGCGGCGGGCGCCCCGGCCAGCGCGGTGCAACAATATCTTAAGGCGCTGGACGAGCAGATCGATATGGACCGATCCGTCCGGTCGACTGACACTTTCGACATCATCATTGCGCATAAACGCGCCGCCACGGGCGAACGACAAGCCGGCCAATTGCTGTTCGCCGGAATCGAGCGCGGCGGAAGGCCGACCACGCAATTGATGCGCTGGGGCCGGGATGACCGCTTTTTCGAAGCTTCGGGCGTGGGCGAGCAGCGCAGCGGGCTGGTCGCTCCGGTCCCTGGCGGGACTTCATCGCGATTCGGAATGCGCCGCCACCCAATTCTGGGATACCGCAGGATGCATTCAGGCATGGATTTTCGCGCCAGCTATGGCACGCCGATTGTCGCGGTCACCGATGGCCGGGTCAGCGGGGCAGGCCGGATGGGCGGCTGCGGCAATGCGGTGCGGCTGGATCATGGCGGCGGGCTTCAGACCCGCTATTGCCATATGAGTCGGATGGCGGTGCGCAGCGGGCAATCCGTGCGGCGCGGACAGGTTATCGGCTATGTTGGATCCACCGGCCTGTCGACCGGTGCACATCTCCATTACGAAATGTACCGTTCGGGCCGGGCCGTTGACCCCGCTTCAGTCAATTTTGTCACCAGGGCAGAACTTTCCGGTTCGCAGCTGAGGGATTTCCGCGCGGCTCTGGCGAAATTGAAAACTGTCGAAGCAGGCGCGGCCCTGGCAAATATTGCCCCGGAAAGGACTGAAGCCGAAGTTCCCGTGCGGGAAATCGACAAGATCGAGGTGCCTGCGAAAGTTGGTTGAACCTGCTCGCTGCGCCTGCTGACAATTGAACTTTCGTGCAATTCGCGCAACAGGGGGCATATGACCGCTTCCTATCCCGCACTTCGCCTCCGCCGCAGCCGCGCTACCGGGTGGAGCCGCGCGCTCCACCGCGAAACCGTGCTGACCCCGGAAGACCTGATCTGGCCGTTGTTCGTGACGGAGGGGCAGGGGGTGGAAGAACCGATCCACTCGCTCCCCGGCGTTTCGCGCTGGTCGGTGGACGCAATCGCGGCGCGCGCGCAGGAAGCGATCAGCCTCGGCATTCCCTGCATCGCACTGTTCCCCAATACCCAGCCGGACCGGCGCAGCGATGACGGCGGGGAGGCGCTTAATCCCGACAATCTGATGTGCCGCGCTATCCGCGCCGTGCGCGAGCAATGCGGTGAGAGGATCGGTATTCTCACCGATGTCGCGCTGGATCCCTACACCGCGCATGGGCAGGACGGGCTGGTCGATGATGATGGCTATGTCCTCAACGATGATACTGTCGCGGTGCTGGTCGATCAGGCGATCAACCAGGCACAGGCCGGCGCGGACATCATCGCCCCGTCCGACATGATGGACGGGCGGGTCAAGGCAATCCGCATGGCATTGGAAATGGGCGGCCACCAAAATGTCCAGATCATGTCCTATGCCGCGAAATATGCCTCCGCCTTTTATGGCCCGTTTCGTGATGCGGTGGGATCGGGCGGATTGCTGAAGGGCGACAAGAAAAGCTATCAGATGGATCCGGCGAACAGTGAAGAGGCCTTGCGTGAAGTGGCGCTTGATATTGCCGAGGGTGCGGACAGCGTGATGGTCAAGCCCGGCCTGCCCTATCTCGATATTGTTGCGAAGGTGAAAGCGCGCTTCGATGTGCCGGTGTTCGCCTATCAGGTGAGCGGCGAATATGCGATGATCGAAGCCGCAGCGGCGGCGGGCGCGGGGGACCGAGATGCGCTGGTGCTGGAAACGCTGATGGCGTTCAAACGCGCGGGCTGCACCGGCATCCTGACCTATCATGCGGCCCATGCCGCGCGGCTCCTGAATGGCTGATTTCAGCCTTGAAACCGAACGGCTGATCCTGCGCGATTGGCGCGGTGATGCGGATTGGGCGGCGTTCTTTCGCGCCACCAACACGTCGGCCGTGATGGAATGGCTCGGCGGAATGCTTGATGACGAAGGCGTAGCGATGCAGCGCGCGCGGGTAGAAAATTGTGCAGCCAGATACGGCCATTGTTTCTGGCTGGTGGAGCGCAAGGCAGATGGAGGGCATCTGGCGGGCGAGGTGCTGGGTTTCTGCGGCCTGAAGCGCGCCGATGCGCCGGGCAGCACGGTAACAGGCGAGATGGAAGTGGGCTGGCGCCTGCGCGAAGATGCCTGGGGGCAGGGTTACGCGCGCGAGGCGGCAGAAGCGTCCCTCGGCGCTGGGTTCACACGATTCGGCGCGGAGCAGATCGTTGCGCTGACAGTGATCGATAACCGCCCAAGCTGGGGCTTGATGATACGCCTCGGGATGCGCCGCCGCGCAGAACTCGATTATGCCGACGATCGCTACGACCCGCCGTGGCGCGACGCGATTGTCTATTCGTTGTCACGCGAGGAATGGGAGCAGCAGCAATGATCAGCCGGCCCGATGTCACGATCATGTCGATCCACGGCAAAACCCCGCGTATCCATGACAGTGCCTTTATCGCGCCGGGATGCCGGATCATTGGCGATGTTGAAATCGGTGCTGATTCGTCAGTCTGGTACAATTGTGTGCTGCGCGCCGATGTCAGCCGGATCGTGATCGGCCAGCGCACCAATGTGCAGGACGGCAGTGTTCTGCACTGCGATGCCCCGCGCCCGGGGGACCCGGATGGATCGCCGCTGATCATCGGGGACGATGTGTTGATCGGCCATCTGGCGATGGTCCATGGTTGCATAATCGAGGATCGCGGTTTTGTCGGGCTCGGGGCGATCGCGATGAACAAGGCGGTGATTGGATCCGACGCGATGCTGGCGGCCGGTGCGATGCTGACCGAGGGGAAAGTGATGGAAGCGCGCAGCCTGTGGGGCGGGCGCCCGGCACGCTTCATGCGCGAGTTGGACGATGCCGCGATTATGGGTATGCGCGCCGGGGTAATGCATTACGCCCACAACGCGCGCGAACATCAAGCGGCTGTGGATGGCGCGCCCCAAGGCTGATTTCCCGCCCGCCGAAGCAATTCGCGCGCTGGCCGATGCGCAGGGGCGGCTGGCGGTGCGAGTTACTCCTGGCGCGCGGAGATCGGGTATCACCATTGACGGCGGGTGTCTGCAGATCAAGGTCCAAGCGCGCCCAACCGACGGCGAGGCCAATGATGCAGTGATCAGACTGCTGGCAAAAGCGGTCGGGCTGCCGGCGTCCCGCCTGCACTTGTTGCGCGGCGCGACTAGCCGGGATAAATTGTTTCAGGTGGAACCGTAACGCTCCGTCCACCCAACCACCTAACGCTCCGGCCCGGTCCAGTCTTCCGGACGGAGCTTGCTATCGCGCAACCGCAGCGCCAATCCCAGGGCAACCCCCACTCCGATGGCCACGGTCAGGTCCGAAACGACCGTCAGCACCAGTGTCAGCAGCAGCAGCCCGCGCTGTTCCAGCGGCTCCGCCCAATATTCGCGCCATTTGTGCGGTTCGCTCATATTCCATGCTGTCACCAGCAGCAGCGCAGCCAGTGCGGGCATCACCAGATACCCTGCCAGCGGGGCGGCGACCAGCATCACGATCAGAATGAACACTGCGTGGAGCACGCCCGCCACGGGCGTTTTGCCGCCGGCGCGAACATTGGTGGCGGTGCGGGCGATCGCCCCGGTGGCGGGCATTCCGCCAAACAGGGACGAGCCGAGATTGGCCCAGCCCTGCGCGGAAACCTCTGCATTGGGGCGATGCTGGCCGCCAATCATCCGGTCTGCGACCATCGCCGAAAGCAGCGATTCCACGGAAGCCAGAAAAGCGATCACCATGGCTGACGGCAACAGCTCTGCCACCTTGGCCAGAGTGATCGACGGGAAGCCGGGCATTGGCAAGCCGCGGGGCAATTCGCCATAACGCGATGCGATGCTGTCCACCGGCAGCCCGGCAATCGCGACCACCGCCGAAATCACGCCCATCGCCACAATCAGGCCCGGCAGGCGCGGAAACAGCCATCGTAGCAGCACGATTAGCGCCAACCCGCCAGCGCCCGCGGCAAGGGCAAACAAATTCAGATCGCCGCGCGCGGCCCATAAAGCGGGGATCTTTTCGAGAAAATCGGCCGGAACTTTAGCGATTCCAAATCCGAAAAAATCATTGAGCTGGCTGGCAGCGATAATGATCGCGATGCCGATGGTGAACCCGTTCACCACGGCTTCGGGAACATAGGCGACCAGATTGCCGATTCGCAGCCAACCCGCCGCGATCATCAGGATTCCGGCCATCATGGTTGCCAGCACCAAACCGTCATAACCGTGATCCGCGATCACCCCGAACACCACCACGATGAAGGCGCCGGTTGGCCCGCCTATCTGAACCCGGCTGCCGCCCAGTAGGGAAATGAGCAACCCGCCGACAATGGCGGTTATCAGGCCCTTGGCCGGATCGGCGCCCGATGCAATGGCAATGGCAATACTCAGCGGCAGGGCGACCATAGCCACCGTCAGCCCGGCGAGGGCATCGGCAAGGAACAACGAAGCGCTGTAATCCTTCATTGTGGTTATGATTTTGGGCTTCATCCACTTCCCGATAGGCGCGCCAGACTTGCCGCGCAATTCAGCGGTGCAATTCAATCGTGAATCAATTTCCCAAGCGCCGCAATCCTTCCGGTTTCATGCGCCGGTTTCATGCGCCGGTTTGTCCCGGCGGATGCGGGGGATGCGCCCGGCCAGGTCCGCACATATCGTCATGGGCCGCATTTTTGCCATAGGCGGCCCGCGAATCTTGCGTTATTGCACCGCCGATCGAACGTAAACTGTCACCAAGGAACGAAATTCCATGAAAATTGCGCTGTTCGCCATCGCCGCCATGTTGCCGCTGGTTCCCGCTGTAGCTCAGGAAGCGGTTCCCGAAGCCGCCACGGTCGCCCCCAGCGCAAAATTCACTCTCAACACACCGATTCAGACGTTGGTTGCCGATGTGCAAGCCAAGGCAGTGCTTGACAAATTCCTGCCCGGTACAACCACGCATTCATCCTTTGAAATGTTCAAGGCCATGACCTTGCGCCAGATCCAGCCATATTCGGGCGGTGTGATTACTGACGGTGTTTTGGCCGATGTCGAACGCGAATTGTCAACGATCCAGTAATCGGACAAAGACTTCCAAAACCCGATGGGTTTGACCCACCGGGTTTTGGGTAAGTTCGTGGGTGAACCGTTCCCGGTGTTCGCCGTTCCGTTTGTCTGGTATTGAACCCTTGTTGCCGAGGGGTTTCAGCCTTCGCCGCCGCCCTGATCATCCGCGCCATCATCTGCCGATGCATCGGGGCCTTTGCTGCCCGACTTGTTGGCGCCCGCCTTTGCCACCGGCTTTTTACGCGGTTTGCGTTTCGGTGCGGCCTTGGGCGGGGCGGGGGTCATTTCGAAGGCGGGTTTGCCGTCCTTCACCGTGACATGTACCTCTCCGCCACCAGCCAGTTTGCCGAATAGCAATTCTTCCGCCAGTGGCTGTTTGATCTCGTTCTGGATCAACCGGCCCATCGGGCGTGCACCATATAATTTATCGTAACCCTTGTTCCCCAGCCAGCCCCGCGCATCGCTGTCGAACTGGATATGGACGTTCTGTTCGGCCAGCTGCAATTCGAGCTGGAGGATGAATTTGTCCACCACCCGGGCGATCGTTCCCTTGCCCAGATAGGAAAACGGCACAATCGCATCCAGGCGGTTGCGGAATTCCGGGGTGAACATCTTCTTCACCGCGTCCTCGCTCGCATCTTCCTTCGACACATCGCCGAAACCGATACCCTGGCTGGCCATGTCCGCTGCGCCGGCATTGGTGGTCATCACCAGCACCACATTGCGGAAATCCACCGTCTTGCCGTGATGATCGGTCCGGCGCCCGTTATCCATCACCTGCAGCAGGATATTGAACAGGTCGGGATGCGCCTTCTCGATTTCATCGAGCAGCAGCACGCAATGCGGCTGTTGGTCGATGGCATCGGTCAGCAGGCCGCCCTGATCATAGCCGACATAGCCCGGGGGCGCGCCGATCAGGCGCGAAACGCTGTGGCGTTCCATATATTCCGACATGTCGAACCGCTGCAGCGGAATGCCCATGATGCTGGCGAGCTGGCGCGCGACTTCGGTTTTGCCGACGCCGGTGGGGCCGGAAAACAGGAAACTGCCGATTGGCTTGTCCGGATCGCGCAGACCGGCGCGGGACAGCTTCATCGCGGTCGACAGGACTTCGATGGCCTTGTCCTGCCCGAATACGACATGTTTCAGATCGCGGCTGAGGTGTTGCAGCGCGGCCTTGTCATCCTTGCTGACCGATTTGGGCGGGATCCGCGCCATCGTGGCGATGACCTGCTCGATTTCCTTGGAAGTGATCTTCTTCTTGCGGCGGCTGGGCGGCACCAGCATTTGCATCGCACCAACTTCGTCGATCACGTCGATTGCCTTGTCGGGCAATTTACGGTCGTTGATATAACGCGCGCTGAGTTCCACCGCTGCCTTGATCGCATCGGGGGTGTATTTGACCTTGTGGTGATCTTCAAAGGCGCTGCGCAGCCCTTTGAGGATCAGAATCGTGTCTTCTACCGTGGGTTCGTTGACATCGATCTTCTGGAACCGGCGCAGCAGGGCCCGGTCCTTCTCGAAATGGTTGCGAAATTCCTTGTAAGTGGTCGATCCGATGCACCGGATGGTGCCGCTCGACAATGCCGGCTTGAGCAGATTGGACGCGTCCATCGCGCCGCCACTGGTCGCGCCGGCGCCAATAACTGTATGAATTTCATCGATAAAAAGTACCGCGTCGGGCATTTTCTCCAGTTCGGAGACAACTTGCTTCAATCGTTCCTCGAAATCGCCGCGGTACCGTGTGCCCGCCAGCAGGCTGCCCATGTCGAGCGAGTAAATGACGGCTTTTTCCAGCACTTCGGGCACATCGCCTTCGACGATCTTGCGCGCCAGACCTTCGGCAATCGCGGTCTTGCCCACGCCGGGATCGCCCACATAGAGCGGGTTGTTCTTCGAACGGCGGCAGAGGATCTGCACTGTCCGGTCAACCTCGGGGCCGCGGCCGATCAACGGGTCGATCTTGCCGGCCAGTGCCTTGGCATTCAGATCGACGCAGAACTGGTCGAGCGCGGAATCCTTCTTGCCTGCGCTGTCACCCACCTTTTCTTCTGCATGGCTGGCTTCTTCGGTCCCTTGAGGGGCGATGACGCCGCCGGTCTGCTTGCCGCCCTTGCCAATTCCGTGGCTGATGAAGCTGACCGCATCGAGGCGCGACATATCCTGTTGCTGCAGGAAATAGACGGCATAGGAATCGCGTTCGGAAAACAATGCGACCAATACATTCGCGCCGGTGACCGTGTCTTTCCCCGATGACTGGACATGCAGGATCGCGCGCTGGATTACCCGCTGGAATCCGGCGGTCGGCTGGGGATCGGCTTCATCCTCGGTCTTCAGCGATTGATATTCCTGGTCGAGATATTGCTTCACCACCGATCCGAGTTCGGCCAGATCGACCCCGCAGGCATTCATCACGGCCTGCGCATCGCTGTCTTCGACCAGCGCCAGCAACAAATGTTCCAGCGTGGCATATTCATGCCGCCGGTCCGACGCATTGGTCAGCGCATTGTGGAGCGTCTTTTCGAGGTTCTGGGCAAAACTGGGCATTCAGCTGTCTTTCCGCGGGAGTGTGGCCGCCGGTAATGCGGCCGATTTCAAGGTGGGGCAGTTCTGTCCGCACATGGGGTATCCTGCGGGCGCTGCGTGGTTGACAACAATATGGGCCTTCGCCGAAAAATTTCGACCCTTTTTGTTATGGCCGTAAATCCTTTCGGGAAAATTCATGAGGCTGGCCCGCCGGGACTCTTGCCGAACAGGGCATCTGCGGCGTTCCGGTGCGCCGCCGCCTTGTCCCGGTGAGCCTCCACCCGGGTGATTTCCGCCTGCAGCATTGCTATCCTGCCGTCCAGTTCATGCTGAGAATAGGGCGCAAGATCTTCACCAGCGAGTTTGCTGGCGGCATCGCCCCGCGGGCGCGGCAGATCAATGTCTTCCATCCAGGACAGAGGATCGCAATGCTTGGTGCTTGCTGTCAATGGCCCTCGTCGCGTAATGTGCACAGGACAGGGCAGATTGTAGCGATTATGTTACAGCGTCCTGGTCGGACCCGCAGGCATAGTAGGGGCGTAAATGACCGAGACTTCAGAAGCGACCACCGGGTTGGCCACACAAGCGGCCATGCCAAGGGCGACGCCAAAGACCATGGCCGCGATCGGATTTGATGCGCCAGGCGGGCCGGATGTGCTGCGCATGGAAGAATTGCCGGTTCCCTTTCCGGGCGCGGGCGAAGTGCTGATCAGGGTTGCCTTTGCCGGGGTCAACCGGCCCGATGTGATCCAGAGGCAGGGTTTCTATCCCGCGCCTGCCGGGGCATCCCCGATCCCGGGGCTGGAGATTGCCGGCGAAGTGGCGGCGATGGGTGACGGTGTACCGCCGGATGCCGCCGGGCAGCGGGTCTGCGCGCTGGTTACCGGCGGCGGCTATGCCGAATATTGCCTCGCCAGATATGATCACTGCCTGCCTGTTCCGGAGGGTATGTCGCTGGCAGAGGCGGCTGCGCTGCCTGAAACGCTGTTCACCGTGTGGCACAATGTCTTCGAACGCGGCTGGGCATGCGAGGGAGAGACTCTGCTGGTCCACGGCGGAACCAGCGGTATCGGGACCATGGCGATAAAGCTGGCGAAACTGTTCGATATGACCGTGATCGTGACGTGCGGCAGCGAGGGGAAATGCGATGCCGCGCGGGTGATCGGGGCGGACCATGCGATCAATTACAAGGCGGAAGATTTCGTCGACCGCGTGAAGGACATCACCGGCGGAACCGGGGTGCAATTGGTGCTCGACATGGTGTCGGGTGATTACGTGCCGCGCAATCTGGCCTGCCTGGCGGAAGATGGCCGCCATGTAACGATCGCGGTGCTGGGCGGGATGAAGGCGGAAATCAACATGGCGCAGATCATGTCGCGCCGGCTGACCCTGACCGGATCGACCCTGCGCGTCCGGCCCGATGCGTTCAAGGCGGCGGTCTGCGACGAAATCCTGCGTAATGTCTGGCCCATGGTGGAACAAGGCCGGCTGCGCCCGGTGATGGACCTGTCCTTCCCGCTGGCCGATGCCGCCGCCGCCCATGCGCGGATGGAAGCCGGGGACCATATCGGGAAAATCGTGCTGGAGACCGAACGATGACAAACCGCCTCACGCTCCACGAAGATCCCCGCAGCGGCAATTGCTACAAGATCAAACTGACAGCTGCATTGCTCGGCATCCCGTTGGAACTGCGCGATTACGACATCATGAAAGGTGAAACCAAGACCGAGGAATTTCTTGGCAAGATCAATCGCCATGGAAGCATCCCGGTGCTGCAGGTCGGAGACCGGTTCCTGCCGGAAAGCAACGCCGCCTGCTGGTATCTCGCGGTTGGCAGCCCGCTAATCCCGCAAGACCGGTTTGAACAGTCCGAAATGCTGCGCTGGATGTTCTTCGAACAATATAGCCACGAACCCAATATCGCCACGCTGCGGTTCTGGCTGCAATATGTCGGCGAGGCGAATTTGAGCCCCCAGCAGACCGCGCAGATTATGGCCAAGCGGATTGCGGGGACCGATGCGCTCGCCCTGATGGACGAGCATCTGGTTGGGCGCGAATGGTTTGTCGGGACCTCGATGACCCTCGCCGATATTGCGCTTTATGCCTATACCCATGTGGCGGAAGCTGGCGGTTTCGCGCTGCGCGATTACCGCCATGTCTGCGCGTGGCTGGGCCGGGTGGCTACCGCCCCGCGCTTTGTGACAATGGGCTGACACGCTTCGGCCGTTTTACTCCGAACCGTCACCGAACGGAGATTCCCGCGTAACAAATGCCTGCCATGGACCTTAGGCGACACTGTACGCCAGGAGGATTCCCATGGCCGAAGACCGCATATTCCCGTTTCCCGCAAATATTCTGGGTCCCGCAGATATTCTGGGAAATGTCGCCAGTTTCCCCGACATCAAACCGGCCATCCCCGAACCTGCGCACGGCCAGCGGCAACGCTATCGCACGATCTGGATCAGCGATGTGCATCTCGGCACCAAGGGCTGCAATGCTAATCTGCTGATCGATTTCCTCGACCATACCGACAGCGACACGATGTATCTGGTGGGCGATATCATCGATGGCTGGCGGCTGCGGAAAAAGGTCTATTGGCCGCCCGAGCACAATGACATCGTTTGGCGAATTCTGAAACGTGCGCGGCGCGGCACCCGGATAGTCTATATTCCCGGCAATCATGACGAGATGATCCGGCCCTTTTCGGGCATGAATTTCGGCGGTGTCGAGATATTGCGGGCGGCGGTTCATGATACTGCGGACGGGCGGCGGCTGCTGGTCCTGCACGGCGATGAATTCGATGCGATCATGCTGGCGCACCGCTGGCTCGCCTTTGTCGGCGATGCTTTGTACCATGTGATGATGGGCCTGAATATCTGGGTCAACCGGGTCCGGCGCGCCTTCGACCTGCCCTATTGGTCATTGTCCAGAATGGCTAAGCACAAGGTCAAGAATGCGGTGGAGTTCATCTCCCGCTACGAAGAAGTGGTTGCCCGCGCCGCTGCCGAGCGAGGGGTGGACGGAGTGGTTTGCGGCCATATCCACACCGCTGAAATCCGCACCTTTGCCCAGGACGGCAGATCCATCGAATATTACAATGACGGTGACTGGGTGGAAGGCTGCAATGCACTGGTGGAGCATTTCGATGGCAGGATGGAATTGCTCCACTGGCCCGACGAAATAGCCAGGCGCGAGGCGGCTGGAGTCCGCGCTGCGGCGGATAATGCGAAGGCGGCGGCATGAACCGGATGACAGGGTTCCCATCCGGCGGCGGGGCATCGCGGCCGTTTCCCGAACGGATCGCGATTGTCACCGATGCCTGGCTGCCGCAGATGAACGGGGTCGTGCGGACCCTTACCACCACGGCCGGGATACTGCGCGAATGGGGGTATGACGTCACCGTTATTTCGCCCGACCAGTTCCGATCTGTTCCCTGTCCGACCTATCCCGAAATCCGGCTGGCATTGACCATACCGGGCACCATTGGGCTGCGCCTGGCCGCACTGTCACCCGACGCCGTGCATATCGCCACCGAAGGCCCGCTAGGTTTGGCAGCGAGGCGATACTGCGCGAAAATGGGGGTTCCCTTCACCACTGCGTACCACACCCAGTTCCCCGATTATCTCGCGCAGCGTACCCATCTGCCTGCCAGCCTGTTCTGGCGCTATATCCGCTGGTTCCACCGCCCGGCGGAACGGATCATGGTGGCGACCGCCAGCATCCGCAGCGAATTGCGCGACCATGGCCTCCACCGCCTGCACCATTGGGGCCGCGGGGTGGATCTGGAATGTTTTACGCCGGACGCGCCAATGCCGCCTGAATTCGCCAGCCTGCCGCGCCCGATCCAGCTCTATGTCGGGCGGGTGTCGGTGGAAAAGAACCTGGAGGCGTTTCTGTCCGGTAGCTATCCCGGCACAAGGGTAGTGGTCGGTGACGGTCCGGCCCGGGCGGAGCTGGAGCGCAAGTTCCCCGATGCGGTCTTCCTGGGCAAACGCGGCGGGCGCGATCTGGCGGGCTGCTATGCCGGCGCGGATGTATTCGTCTTTCCCAGCCGGACGGATACCTTCGGACTGGTGATGATCGAAGCACTGGCCTGCGGGACCCCGGTGGCGGCATTCCCCGTGCCCGGCCCGGCCGATATTGTCGATGAGCGTGTCGGCGCCCTGTCGCAAGATCTCGACCGCGCCGTCGCCGCTGCCCTGTTCAGCAACCGGGCGGACTGCATCGCCCGTGCGCGGCAATTCAGTTGGGAGGAGGCAACCCGGCAATTCGCCGCCGGTCTGGTCCCCCTGGCAGAGGAATTATCGCTCGCAGTTTAGGGCCGGGCCGCAGCGTCTGCGCCAATTCTCTTGCCGAAACTTCGGCGATGCCCTAAATCAACGCGTGAACGGCCGCTCCCCAAGGGGCGGCCCTTATATTTTCTACTTTATTTTTGGGCCCGGAAACGGGCGGAGAAAACCATGGCCGACCAAGTCAAACCGCTGATGCCGCATGCGACCGCCACCTGGCTGGTGGACAACACCGCGCTCGGGTTCGAACAGATTGCCGAATTCTGCGGCATTCACATCCTCGAAGTGCAGGCGATGGCGGATGATCTGGCCAGCAGCAAATATACCGGCCGCGATCCGGTCCACGCCGGCGAACTGACGCTGGCAGAAATTGCCAAAGGCCAGGCAGACCCGGCCTACAGCCTCAAGATGCAGAAGGCACCCGTTGCGGTCAGCCGAACCAAGGGGGCCCGCTATACGCCGGTATCCAAGCGGCAGGACAAGCCCGACGGTATTTCGTGGATATTGCGCAATCATCCCGAATTTTCCGACGCGCAGATCTCCAAACTGATCGGCACGACCCGCAATACTATCAACGCGATCCGCGACCGGACACATTGGAATATCCAGAATATCCAGGCGAAAGACCCGGTTACGCTGGGCCTGTGTTCGCAGCGCGAACTTGACGCCGCAGTGGCCAAGGCCGCCAAGAATATCGTGCCGGTTGAAGGTGAAGAGCCGGTTGTAGTCGCCGAGGGTACCAGCGACCGGGAGAAGCTGATCGAGGAATTGCGCGCCGAACGGACCGCAAACGTCAAGGCAGCTTCTGATGCGGCACAGGAAGCCGAAGCGGCTGCATGGCTCGAAGCTAAGCGCGCCGCCGAAGCGGGCGAGACACCGCCGGAAAACGGTTTTCCGCCTGCTGCCTGAACATAGGGCGTATTTGGCTGCTGGACCAAATTGCTTGCTCCGATTGGCGTGTTACTCCATTAAATTGACATGGATGTAAGTACCGCAAACTATCAGCACCCCTGCGCCTGGGACATGGTTCTTCAAAGCGTGCCCCTGCCTGAACTGTTCGCCCGCAGCACGGATGCAGCGCCCGCTGCGCCGCTCGCCGAATTCGTCGGACGTACCTATAGCTACGCCGATCTTTTTTTGGAGGCGCGCCGTTTCGCCGCTGGCCTGCAGGCTGCCGGAATTGCCAAGGGCGACCGGGTCGGCCTGTTTCTGCCCAATGTCCCGATCTACATTTCCGCCTATTACGGCGCGATGATGGCGGGTGCGATAGTGGTCAATTTCTCGCCGCTATACAGCGTGGACGAACTGGCCCAGCAGGTCGAGGATTCAGGCACGCGTTTGCTGGTCACGATCGATGTTGTATCCTTGCTGCCCAGTGCATTGAAGGTGCTCGACGGGTCATCGCTGCAAAGCCTTACGGTTGGCCGGCTGGGCGATATGTTGCCGCTGGGCAAGCGGCTGGCGCTGAAATTACTTGGCCGTAAACAGATCAGCTCCATTCCGGATCGACCCGATGTCAGCAAATGGACGGATTTGCTTGCGCCCAGCGATCCCGTGCCGGTGGCAATTGATCCGGATAATGACCTTGCGCTGCTGCAATACACTGGCGGGACCACGGGCACGCCCAAGGGGGCGATGCTGACCCATGCCAATCTGTCGGCCAATGCCCTGCAGGTGGATGCAATCGATCCGTTTGAGGGCAGGGATATGATCCTGGGCGTGCTGCCGATGTTTCACGTATTTGCCAACACCTGTGTGCTGAACCGCACGGTTGCGAAAGGCGGCTGTATTGCGCTGCTGCCGCGTTTCGATGCGGGGCAGGCCCTGAAGACGATCAGCCGGGTGAAGCCGACCGCTTTCCCCGGTGTTCCCACGATGTATCAGGCGCTGCTCGACCATCCGGACGTTACGAAGACCGATTTTTCCTCCTTGAAGATATGCATTTCTGGCGGCGCGCCGCTGCCGGCCCCGCTGCGGGAGAAGTTCGAAGCCGTAACCGGTGCCCGTCTGGTGGAAGGGTACGGCCTGACCGAGAGTTCCGGTGTCGTGTCGACCAACCCCTATGTCGGAACCCGCAAACCGGGCACCATCGGACAGGTCCTGCCGCAAACCCGGGTCAGGCTGCGCGACAAGGAAGACGCCAATTTACCCGCCGGGAAGGGCGAGCCGGGGGAGTTGGTCATCCGCGGCCCCCAGATCATGCGCGGCTACTGGAACCGGCCCGAAGCGGCAGAAACCGCATTTGTCCGGATCGACGGCGAGCCATGGCTGCGCACCGGCGATATTGCCACCATCGATGATGAAGGCTTCATCGCCATTGTCGACCGCAGCAAAGACATGATCGCAGTTGGCGGGTTCAAGGTATTCCCCAGCCATGTGGAGGCGGTGCTGCTGGAAAATCCAGCGGTGAAGGAAGCGCTGGTGATCGGGGTGCCCGACGATTATCTCGGGGAGATTCCGGCGGCCTATATCACGCTGAACGATCCGCCGGTTGATGGGACGGAAAGAACCGCCGATCCATCCGTGCTGGCCGATTGGCTCAACAGCCGCGTCGGTAAGCACGAGCGGGTGAAGGAAGTGGTCGTCCGCGATGCATTGCCCAAGACGATGATCGGAAAGCTCGACCGCAAGGCCTTGCGTGCGCAAGTGCTGTAATGATCCAGACCGGCCCGGCTACAGCCTGCGCCGGGATTAGCTGATTACAGTCAGCCAGTCAGGGTCAGCCGGCCAGAGTCAGCTTCGGCTCGTCACCCCCGGTTTTGGGATCATTGTTCTTCAGATCCGTCTTTGCGGCAGGACTGATCTTCGCTGCTCGCGGCGCGAAACGGCCTTCTACCGTTGCGCCCTGTTCGATGGTCAGCGCGTCATAATGCACATCACCATTGATTCGCGCGCTCTTGAGCACCACCAGTTCGCGCGCCGAGATGGAGCCGATCACCGTGCCCGACAAACGGGCGCTTTCAGCTTCGATCATGCCTTTGACCACGCTGCCTTCACCCTGGACGAGCGATGCGCAGGTGATGTCCCCTTCGATATTGCCATCGACGTGCAGTTCGGTTGTGGCGGCGACATTGCCGGTAATGGTGACGTCGGATCCGATAACGGAAAATGTGGAATTTGAACTGGCCATCGGTTTAATTCCTGTGCTGGTTGTCGGAACGGGGCGCGGTGTCCGATCGGGCTTCTTTGAGAACATCGGGAGCATACTCCAGAAAAGGGCGAGGATTTACGGCGCGGTTATTGATACGCACTTCGAAATGAAGATGCGGGCCGGTCGAACGGCCGGTACTGCCAATCGCGCCAATTATGTCACCAGCGGCGACTGTCTGCCCTACTTTGGCGGCGAATTTCGACATATGGGCATAGCGGGTCATCAAACCGTTCCCGTGGCTGACTTCCACGACATTGCCGTAACCCGATTTCCTGCCGACGAAATTGACGCGGCCATCCGCTGCGGCATGGATCGGCGCGCCGGTCGCCCCCTTGAAATCAAGCCCGGAGTGCATGGCGCCCCGGCCATTGAATGGATCGCGGCGATAACCGAAGCCGGACGAGATATTTTCGATACGGGCAGGCATTACCTGCGGCACCCCGTCGAGGCCGCGTTCCAGCGCAGCCATGCGGGCAAGGCTGAGGCCGAGGCGTTCGAATCGTGGATCGATCTTGCCGCCGGCACCAGTTGCCAGTTCTTCGAGCGGACCACCCATGGCCGACCGGTCGGCGTTACGAAGCATCGCCTTGGGATCCAGGCCCAGCTTCAGGATCGCGGCAGCCGCCCGGGCGGCCCGGCGGTCGGCAAACCGGGTCAGGCGTTCGGCAAAGGCAATCTGCCGGGCCTCGAGCTTCGCGAGGCCAGCGGCTTCCGGGATCATTGCGCTGACCTTGGTTACCGTCTTGTCGCTTTCCATGCTCGAATCGCTGACAGTTTCGCCTACCCTGACATCGTCGGGCAGCGTCGGCACCATGGCTTCGAGGAATTCCTGCCGGGCGACCAGATCGGCCTGGACCCGGTTTATGTCACCGCGATATTTCGTTACCGTTTCTTCGGATGTGGCGACCTTGGCTTCGCGCTGCAGCAACGATGAAAGATCCGCCTGCGCGCGGTATTGGGCCCAGCCCATCAGCGCCATGGAAATCGCCCAGGCAAGCAGCGCGGCCAGCACGATTGCGGCGGCGATCATCTGTAATTTCGATGATATCTTGATGAATCGGACCTGGCCTTGTGACCGCATGAAAAATTCGCGGTCAGGAAACCATGCCCGGATGCGGTTCAGCCATCCGCTGACGGTTATATTATTGTTCAAAGCGACCCCACGTCTTATGTCCACGCCCGATGTTCTTTTCTGAGCGGCGCGCTAACACGCGAATCCGATGCGGTCGAATCCGGCAGCGGTGCGAAGGGGCGAATCGACCCAATCGCGGGATGAAGTGATGATTGTTTGTGGAAATCGCCCGAATCGCCGGGAACTTTCAGCCGCGAAGATGGTTTGGTGCCGGATTCTCAATCGTCCCCTGACAATTGCGGCTGCGCTTGCTACCCCGCGATCATGACACAGCAAGAAGCCAGCGCAACCCAGCCCAATCCCGCCGACCTCGTCGGCGGTCTCGCCCGTGCCGGGCGCAAAGCCCAGACCAGGCTGGCACGCCTCTCCGGTCCGGAAAAAGCGCAAGCCCTGCAACTGGCTGCGCAAGGCCTGCGCGCGGCCGAGGCGGAGATTCTCGCGGCAAACGAGCTGGATCTGGCCGCTGCCCGCAAGGCTGGATTGGCCGAGGCCATGCTGGACCGGCTTGCTCTCGACGCGGGGCGAATCGAAGCGGTCGCCA
>JBGSJO010000131.1:0-16553 GCA_041741895.1 Pontixanthobacter sp. | reverse complement strand
TGGCGCCGCAGTTTCGACGTGCCCCCGCCGCCGCTGGAAACCGGCAGCAAATATGATCTGTCTGCGGACCCGCGTTATGCCGGGATCGCCATACCCAATACCGAAAGCCTGAAGCTGACTATCGAGCGGGTGCTGCCCTATTGGGAAAGCGACATATTGCCGGTGCTGGCCAGCGGCGAGACGGTGATCATCTCCGCCCATGGCAACAGCCTGCGGGCGCTGGTGAAGCATCTGTCGGGCATTTCGGATGATGACATCACCAGCCTCGAAATCCCGACCGGCCAGCCGATCATCTATGAATTCGATGATCGGATGGTACCGGGCGAGCGGTATTATCTGAAGGATAGCTGATGGCCGGAAACGCAAAAACTGGCCCCAAGGTCGCGATTGTAATGGGCAGCGAGTCCGACTGGCCAACGCTGCGCTGTGCCGCTTCAGTCCTCGACGAATTGGGCGTGGCCCATGACGCACGGATTGTTTCCGCGCACCGCACTCCGGACCGGATGTTTACCTTTGCAAGGGGCGCGGCGGACGAAGGGTTCAAGGTCATTATCGCCGGTGCGGGCGGGGCGGCGCATCTGCCCGGCATGATCGCGGCGATGACGCATCTGCCGGTGCTGGGCGTTCCGGTGCAGTCGAAGGCGCTCTCAGGCATGGATAGCCTGCTGTCGATTGCGCAGATGCCAGCTGGAATTCCCGTTGGCACCTTGGCAATCGGAGATGCCGGGTCGACCAACGCCGGGCTGCTCGCCGCCGCGATCCTCGGGCTCTCCGACGAAGCCCTGGCCGAACGGTTGAAAGCCTGGCGCGCCGCCCGCACCAATGCGGTGGCAGAGCGGCCGGAAGACCGATGATCGCACCGGGAGGAACAATCGGAATTCTGGGCGGCGGCCAGCTTGGCCGGATGCTCGCGATGGCGGCGGCCGAGCTCGGCTATCGCTGCCATATCTATGCGCCCGACCGCGAAAGCGTCGCCGCCGAAGTCAGCGCGGAGTTTACCTGTGCGCCATGGCTGGATCAAACCGCGCTCGCCGGTTTTGCGCAAACCTGCGATGTGGTGACTTTCGAATTCGAGAATGTCCCCGTGGCGCCGCTCACCGCCATCGGGGCCAAGCTGGTTCCACATTCACGCGCGCTGAAAATCGCGCAGGACCGCTTGCACGAAAAAGGGTTTGCAGAAGAACTGGGCGGCAAGCCTGCACCCTATGCGCCGGTTCATTCGGGCGAGGATCTGATCGCCGCGATCGACCGGATCGGCACGCCCGGCATTCTCAAAACCCGCGCCGATGGCTATGATGGCAAGGGCCAGTGGCGGATCAATTCTGCGCGGGATGCCGATGCCATCCGGCTGCCGGCTGCGGCGACGATTTACGAAGGGCTGGTCCATTTCAGCGCCGAATTCTCCGTCATCCTCGTGCGCGGGCAGGACGGCGAGGTGCGGTTCTGGGACAGCGCCGAGAATGTCCACCGTAACGGCATATTGGCGACATCAATTCTGCCGCCGTCCCAATTGATCCATTCGCAGCTGGAGGAGGCCCGCACGCTCGCCGCCGGGATTGCGGCCTCATTGGGTTATGTCGGCGTGCTAACCTGTGAATTCTTCGCCACCGAGGCCGGTCCGATATTCAACGAAATGGCCCCGCGGGTGCATAATTCAGGGCATTGGACCATCGAAGGCGCTGCCACCAGCCAGTTCGAAAACCATATTCGCGCGATTTGCGGCCTGCCGCTGGGGCCGACCGAGACCACCGCACCCCAGGTGACCATGACCAATATCGTCGGACCGGACGCGCTGGCTGCATTTGAAGTCCTGAGCGATCCGGCCGCGCACCTGCATCTCTACGGCAAACGCGAAGCGCGCGAGGGCCGCAAGATGGGCCATGTGACGCGGCTGGGATCAGGGCCGAAATGAGCCAAGCCCCGAAATGAACCAGACAATCGTGCTGATTTACGCCCGCGCTGCCAATGGAGCGATTGGCAACGCTGGCGCACTGCCGTGGCATCTGCCCGCCGACCTCAGGCATTTCAAATCGCTGACCATGGGACCAGATGGACAGGGGCGGCCGATGATCATGGGCCGCAAGACCTTCGAAAGCCTGCCTGGATTGCTTCCGGGTCGTCGGCATATCGTGCTGACGCGGCACGAAAAGTGGGATTCGAGGAAGGCGGAAGTGGCCCGTTCGGTGGCAGATGCTCTGGCGATTGCCGGAGAAGGCGAAGTGGCCGTGATCGGCGGCACGGCGATCTATGATGTGTTCATGCCGCTGGCCGACCGTATCGAACTGACCCAAATCCATGGCGATTTCGATGGCGACACCTTCATGCCGCCGTTGGGGCCGGAATGGGAAGAAATCGCCCGCCAAGATCATGCGGCAGAGGGTGAACGGCCTGGCTATTCCTTCCTGACGCTGGAGCGTGCCAAATGAAGAAGAAAATCGGGCTTGCCCTGCTGGCGTTGATCGGCATCGCAGCAATCGGCTTTTTCGGCTTCGCCCCCGGATATGTCGAGCGGAGCATGAACAAGATCGACGGGCAGCCGCTGCCCGCCATCCGGCCCGAAGCGCAGGCGCTGCATGACACGCTGACGATTGTCGATCTGCATTCGGACACGCTGATGTGGCAGCGCAATTTGCTGTCCGATAGCGTGCAGGGCCATATGGATCTGCCGCGCCTGCAACGGGGCAATGTCGCGCTGCAGGTATTTTCCAGTGTGACCAAGACGCCGAAGGACCAGAATTACGATGCCAATGGAGCGGATACCGACAATATCACCCCGCTGGTGATCGCCCAGCTGCAACCGGTGCGGACATGGTCCTCGCTGGTAGAACGATCGCTATGGCACGGCGCAAAGCTCGACCGGGCAGTCGCAGCATCGAATGGCGCATTGGCCAAAGTCACCACGCCCGGTGCCATCGATGCGCTGCTTCAGGCGCGGCAGGGGCCGTCCAGGCCAGTTGGCGGCTTGCTCAGCATCGAAGGGCTCAATCAGATGTCGGACGATCTCGGCACGCTCGATACGCTGCGCGCTGCCGGTTTCACCATGGCCTCGCTGACCCATTTCTTCGACAATGATCTCGCCGGATCGATGCACGGGCTGGAAAAAGGCGGGTTGACGCCGAAGGGGCGGCAGGCTGTCCAGCGCATGGAACGGCTCGGAATGGTCGTCGACATTGCCCATTGCAGCCATCGTTGCGTGGCCGATATCCTCGCTATGGCGCGGCGTCCTGTCGTCTCCAGCCACGGCGGGGTGCAGGCGACTTGCAAGGTCAACCGGAATTTGATCGATGCGGAGATTCGCGGGGTCGCGAAAACCGGCGGGGTGATCGGTGTCGGCTATTGGGAAGGCGCGGTATGCGACACATCGCCCGCAGCCGCCGCCCGCGCGATGAAGCATATTCGCGATTCTGTCGGGATCGACCATGTCGCGCTGGGCAGCGATTATGACGGAGCGACAACTGTCCGTTTCGACACGGCAGGGCTGGTGCAGGTGACGCAGGCGCTGATGGATGAAGGCTTTAGCGAAGAGGAAATCCGGCAGGTGATGGGCCTCAATGCGCTGCGGGTGCTGCGCATTTCGATGGAGCCTCTGCAGATGCCGCTGCCAATGGTGCCCGGCGCGTGAGATGGATCGATCACCGTGAGGAATTGCCGGAACCCTTGCGCGGGGCGGTGATCGCGCTGGGCAATTTCGACGGCTTCCACCTCGGCCACCAGGCGGTGGCGGGCGAGGCGATCCGCTGGGCGCGCGAACAAGGCCGCCCTTCGATTGTCGCCACTTTCGATCCGCATCCGGTGCGGTTCTTCAAACCGGACGCAGAGCCGTTTCGGCTGACCACCTTGGAACAGCGGCAGGAACTCTATCTCGCCGCCGGGGCCACCGCGATGCTGGTGTTCCATTTCGGCGCGGAACTCGCCTCCACCTCGGCGGAGGATTTCGTCGGCCACTTGCTGCATGACCGGATGGGCGCCGCGGGCGTGGTAACGGGCGAGGACTTTACCTTCGGCAAGGGCCGCAGCGGCAACCGCGCCATGCTCGAATCCCTAGGCCGGGCGCATGGCATCGAAGCGCGCGCGGTCGCCCCGGTGATGGACGGCGGCGCGCCGGTATCCTCCAGCCGCATCCGCCAGGCGCTGCAAGCGGGTGATCCGCAGGAAGCCGCGCGGCTGCTGACACGGCCCTTCGCGATTCGCGGGATCGTCCAGCACGGCGACAAGCGCGGGCGCGAAATTGGCTACCCCACGGCGAACCTGCCGGTCGAAAACTACCTGCGCCCCAAATTCGGCATCTACGCGGTGACTGGCAAGATCCTCAGCACCGGCCAGGAACTGAAAGGCGCGGCCAACATCGGCATCCGCCCGCAGTTCACACCGGCCAAGGAATTGCTCGAGCCGCATTTCTTCGATTTCTCCGGCGATCTCTACGGCCAGGAGATCGAAGTGGCGTTCCGTCACTTCCTACGCCCCGAAGCGAAATTCGATTCATTGGACGCACTGCTCGAACAGATGGAGCGGGATTGCGATGAGGCGCGGAAACTTCTAAGCGCCGCCCCCATATGACCGACACGCCAGACAAGAGAGATTACCGGGACACCGTCTTCCTGCCGAAGACCGATTTTCCGATGAAAGCCGGCCTTCCGCAGAAGGAACCGGCCATTCTGGCGCGCTGGCAGGCGGCGGATCAATATGCGCAATTGCGCGAAGCCCGCGCTGGGCGCGAGAAATTCATCCTCCATGACGGCCCGCCCTACGCCAACGGCGACATGCATATCGGCCATGCGCTGAACCATGTGCTGAAGGACACGGTAGTCCGCACGCAGACGCTGCTGGGCAAGGATGCACCCTATGTGCCGGGCTGGGATTGCCACGGCCTGCCGATCGAATGGAAGGTGGAGGAACTCTACCGCAAGAAGAAGCTCGACAAGAAAGAAGTCCCGGCGAAGGAATTCCGCGCCGAATGCCGCGCCTATGCGCAAGGCTGGGTCGATATCCAGCGCGAACAGCTGAAACGCCTCGGCATTGGCGGCCGGTGGGACAAGCCCTATCTGACGATGCGGCCCGAAGCCGAAGGCGCGATCGTGGCCGAACTGATGAAATTCGCCGAATCGGGCCAGCTTTATCGCGGGTCCAAGCCGGTGATGTGGTCGCCAGTCGAGGAAACCGCGCTGGCGGAAGCCGAGGTCGAATATGAGGACCTGACCGACAGCCCGCAGATCGATGTGGCGTTCGAGATTGTTGAGAGTCCTGTGCAAGGACTGCGTGGCGCACACGCCGTGATCTGGACGACTACGCCGTGGACGATCCCGGTGAACCAGGCTTTGGCTTATGGGCCGGATATCAAATATATGCTGCTGAACGTCATTGACGGTGACAAAGCACCGATGTGGCTTGTAGCCGAAGAACTTGTTCCTGCTTTTCTAGCTCGCATGGGACTACCACCGCTATCAAGCGGTATGGTGGACGGACGAAGCGTCGAATATGATTTTGTAGTCAAAGGCTCCGACCTAGCTGGAACCGTTGTCCGTCACCCGATGCACCATCTCGGTGGGTTCTACGCCAAGCCGCGTCCGATGCTCGAAGGCCACTTCGTCACCACCGAGAGCGGCACCGGTCTTGTCCACATGGCGCCCGATCATGGCGAGGATGATTTCGAACTGTGCAAGGCGAACGGCATCGAGCCGGTGTTCGCGGTCGAGCGGGACGGGCGTTATCGCGACGACTGGTTGTGGCTCGGCGGCAATGACGAACGCCGCCGCAGCGTCATCAACAAGCCCTTCAACGCAAAAGATGGGCCGATTCGCTCCGACTTGCGTGAAGTGAGCGCGCTGTTGTCGGAATCAGACGATTACCGGCACAGCTATCCGCATTCATGGCGCAGCAAAGCCAAGCTGATCTATCGCTGCACGCCCCAGTGGTTCATTGGCATGGATCACCCCTTGGCTCACCTTCCGGCGATTTCGCCATCCGAGCAGCGCTGGGAAAACGAAGGTGGCGATAACACCATTGACGAGGAGGCAACGGCGGGCTCGCCCAGCCTTCGCGAGTTGGCAATGGATGCCATCGCCGACACCCTCTTTGTGCCAGAAAAGGGCCGTAACCGCCTGCGTTCGATGGTCGAGGGCCGCCCCGACTGGCTGATCAGCCGCCAGCGCGCCTGGGGCGTGCCGATTGCGCTGTTCGTCCACCGCGAGACCGGCCAATTGCTGGTCGAAGCAGAGGTGAATGCACGCATCGTCGCCGCCGTGACGGCTGAAGGCGTGGATGCATGGGAAAATGCTCGTGCGGCGGAATTCCTCGGCCCGGACCGCAATCCCGACGATTACGAGATGATCGGGGACATTCTCGATGTGTGGTTCGACAGTGGCTGCACCCATGCCTTCGTGCTCGAATCGGCCGAATGGCCGGAATTGCAGTCGCCCGCCGATCTCTATCTCGAAGGCAGCGACCAGCATCGCGGCTGGTTCCAGTCCTCGCTCCTCGAAAGCTGCGGCACGCGTGGCCGCGCGCCGTACAAGGCAGTGCTGACCCACGGATTCACGATGGACCCCAAGGGCATGAAAATGTCCAAGTCGCTCGGCAATACGGTCGATCCGCTGAAGGTGATGGAGCAGTACGGCGCGGATATCATCCGGCTGTGGGCGCTCAGTGTCGATTACACCGAAGATCACCGGATCGGCGATGAAATCCTCAAAGGCGTGGGCGACACCTACCGCAAGCTGCGCAACACCTTCCGCTATTTACTCGGCGCTCTGGAGGGATATTCCGACGCCGAGGCGCTGCCGGTGGAGGACATGCCTGAACTGGA
Organism: Pontixanthobacter sp.; assembly: GCA_041741895.1. Classification (GTDB taxonomy): domain Bacteria; phylum Pseudomonadota; class Alphaproteobacteria; order Sphingomonadales; family Sphingomonadaceae; genus Allopontixanthobacter. The sequence continues at coordinate 9,751 of JBGSJO010000131.1, read as the reverse complement.
GCGCTATGTCCTCGCGCTGCTCGGCGGAGTGGATGCCACTTTGCGCAAGGCGGCCCACGATTTCGACTTCAACCTGTATGTCCGCACGCTGACCGATTTCTGCAACGAGGATTTGTCCGCATTCTATTTCGATATCCGCAAGGACAGCCTCTATTGCGATCCGGCGGACAGCGCGAAGCGCCGCGCCAACCGGACGGTGATGGACATGCTGTTCCACGCGCTGGTCCGCTACGCCGCGCCGGTGCTGGTGTTTACTTCCGAGGAAGTCTGGGGGACGCGGTTCCCCGATGATGGGAGTGTCCATCTGCTCGAATGGCCGGAGATCCCGGCGATTTCGACGGACAACGCCCGCTGGGACACATTGCGCGATCTACGCGAAACCGCGATGGAAGCGATCGAACCGCTGCGCCGCGAAAAGATCATTCGCTCCGGCCTGGAAGCGGCGGTGACAGTGGCGGACGATTCGGTGCCGGAAGGCTTCTCCGATGCCGATCTGGCGGAATTGTTCATCACCGCGTCAGTAACGCGGCGCCAAGGAGCGGACGTGACCGTGACCCGTACCGACAATCATAAATGTGGCCGCTGCTGGCGGCTTCTGCCCGAAGTGGCGCAGGACGGCGATCTGTGCGCGCGCTGCGATGATGCCGTGTCGCGGCTGGATGGTGCCGCATGAACCCGGTGATGCGCAACCGCCTGATCGGTCTGTTTATCGCGGTGGCCATCTTTGCTGCGGACCAATATGTCAAATGGCTGGTGGTCGGCCCGCTCGACCTGCGCGGCCAGCCGGACGGCGTGATCGGCCTGCTGCCGTTCTTCGACCTGCGCTGGACGCAGAATTTCGGCGTGTCGCTCGGCATGTTCGAAGCCACGTCCATGGAAGCGCGCTGGATCCTGGTAGCCGTTACCGCCGGTATCGCGCTGGTGGTGACCATCTGGATGCTGCGCGAGAAGCTGTTTGGCGACATTATCGGCCTCGCCCTGATTCTCGGCGGCGCGCTGGGCAATATCAAGGACCGGTACGAACTTGGTTACGTGATCGATTATGCCGATCTGCATTTCGGCACGTTCCGCCCCTTCCTGATTTTCAACATTGCCGACGCGGCTATCACCATCGGCGTGGTCATCATCCTTGCCCGATCCTTCTTCCTCCGCGATAAGAGCGGTAGAGACAAAAATGAAGCGGGCACCAATGAAGCAGCGCCAACCGCTGCGGAGAGTTGATATGGTTAAGACAAGTACACTGATCCTTCTGGGCGCTGGCTGCGCCATGCTGTCTGCTTGCGGCGGTGACGGCGGCATTCTGGGCCGCGACCGGCCTGATGAATTTGCTGTGCAGCGGCAGGCACCCCTGGTGGTCCCACCTGATTTCAATCTGGTGCCGCCCGCCCCTGGCGCACCGCGCCCGACCGAAGACGCGGCTTCCTCGCAGGCGCTGGACGCATTGTTCGGCGGCCCTGCCCCGCGCAGCGGCGTGGAACAGTCGGCAATCCAGAAGGCCGGCACAGCCGATCCTGGTATCCGTTCATCAGTAGGCGATGCGGAAACCAACACCGTGGCCAAAGGCCGCGTAACCCGCGACATTATCGCCGCTCCTGAAGGTGACGGTCAGGTAACGCAGGCTGTTATCCCGGGTTGAGGGCGCTTTTCAGTCAGACAATCAAAGGGCTCGCTTGATCGCGGGCCCTTTTCATTCCGGCTCCATTTCCCTTGCGGGCCGTTCGTCCGTCACCAATAATTTGTCGATCTTGCGGTGATCCATGTCGATCACCTCGAATCGCCAGCCCTGTGCCTTGAAGATTTCGCCCTCTAACGGCAATTTCTTGATCACCGACAGCACATAGCCGGCAGCGGTGGCAAATTCACGGTCGTCGCCATATTCCAGCCCCAGCCGGTCTGCCAGATCGTCTGCGGACAAGGCACCTGACACCAGCAGCGATCCATCGGCGCGCTCGACAATACCCGGCTCGTCGCCTTCATCCTGATCGCTGGCAAAATGGCCGACCAGTGCAGTCAAAAGATCAACTGGCGTGACAATGCCTTCCAGATGGCCGTACTCGTCATGCACAATCGCCATGGCCACTTCCGATTGCTGCAATGCGCGCAAGGCGTCGAGCGCATCCAGCTGGTCGGGAATTATCACTGGCTTGCCCATCAGCTCGGCGAGTGAAACCCTCTTGCCCGCCACCAGCAATGCGAGCACTTCGCGCACTTTCACCACGCCGACGATCTTGTCCGGCGAGCCATCCGCCACCGGCAGCAGGGAATGCGGGCTGTCCTCGATCGCCGCTTGAACCGCCGCCATATCGTCAGACAGATCAACCCAGTCGAGCTCCGTCCGAGGGGTCATCAATTCGCGTACGGGACGGTCGGCCATGCGCACTACACCCGCCAGGATCTGGTGCTGTTCCGCTTCGATCACCCCCTGATGGGTCGCGTCGGCGAAAATCATATGCAGTTCTTCGGCAGTGACATTGCCTTGCCCTGCCGGGCGCACGCCCAGCAAGCGGACCAATACGCCGGAGCTCTTGTCCAGAACCCACACCACCGGAGCAGCCACGCGGGCGAGCAAAGTCATCGGGCGGGCCATCACCAGTGCGATCGGGATCGCATTGCGCAGGGCCACCTGTTTCGGCACCAGTTCGCCGATGACCAGGCTGAAATAGGTGGTCAGCGCGATAACAACCGCAAAGCCGGCATTGTCGGCATATTCCGCCGGCATGCCCAAATAGGCCAGGCGTTCGCCAACCGGGCCGCCCAGGCTGGCCCCGGAATATGCGCCGGCAATGATCCCGATCAGGGTAATGCCGATTTGTACGGTGGACAGGAATTTACCCGGGTCAGCAGCCAGCGCCATCACGGTTCTTGCAGCTTTACTGCCTTGCCCTGCAGCAGCGCGCAGTTTCGCCGTCCGCGCTGACACGATAGCCAGTTCGGACATGGCAAAGATGCCATTGAGCACGATCAATGCGCCGATGATGATCAGGTCTGGCCATGGAAAGGGTGTCACCTGCGCATCGCTAGCACAATTGCAGCGCTGCGCCACCATTCAGAGTGCAGTCAGTTCCAGACAGCCAAGCAAACACAGGCCGAATATTCGGATCGGGAACGGTCTGTGATTTGGATAGTTGAAGGCCTACAACGCAGGTGGGTGCGGAGTAACCAATTTACGTGCCTGGGGCACAATAAGAGGAAGGAACTTCCCTATGAAGAATTCACGGCTTTTCGTATCGAGTCTGGCAGCACTGTCGCTGGTAACAGTCTCTGGCTGCGTTACAGACCCTAATACGGGCGAAAAGAAGGTTTCGCGCACCGCCATCGGCGGTGTCGGCGGCGCGGTTCTCGGCGGTTTGCTGGGCGGCGTTATCGGCGGCAAGACCGGGCGCATCATCGGCGCCGGTGTCGGCGGCGTTGCCGGCGGCGTGGTCGGTTACAAGATGGATCAGCAGATCAAGGAACTGAAGGAACAGACCGCCGGTTCCGGCGTGGATGTTACGGAAACCGATGGCGGCAGTGCCATCCTGGTCAATTTGCCCGACGGCGTTACCTTCGCCACCGGTAGCTACACCATCAACCAGACGTTCCGGAATACGCTGGATAGGGTTGCTGCCAGTCTGGTGCAATATCCCGACAGCCTGATCGACGTATATGGCTACACCGATTCGACCGGTTCGACCGCGTTCAACCAGCGTCTGTCCGAACAGCGCGCGCAGGCAGTGGCAAATTATCTTGCCTCTCGGGGTGTTTCATCCGCCCGCATCCGTTCGCAGGGCTTCGGTGAAGATCCGAACTATTTCGTGGGTGACAACAATACCGATTACGGCCGGTCGCTGAACCGCCGGGTCGAAATCAAGATCATTCCGGTCACGCAGGAAGATGTCGCCGCAGCAAGAGCGGCGCAATAATCACCATTCGCGAATTCGGAGCATTTGAGTTCCGCACAGCGATTGCAAAAGGGTCGGCCGGAAGGTCGGCCCTTTTTTGTGGGCCGGTCCTGTTCTGACTCGAACTCTCCAACATTGAAAACACGGGCTTTAATCCGAACAAAAAGGCGGACTCGAATCGAAGTCCTTCCCCCTCTCCTCTTCTGGCACCATTATAACTGAAAGCAATGAGACCCTTGGGAAATCGTCGGTAAGACGGCCGCCTGAGCGTGCCTGCTACGGGAAACTGCTACGGGAAATGCCAAAAGGCGTTTTCCTTCGAGGCGAGCAATTCTACTTCAGGCGCACCATACCGACCGACGCTCAGGCACTGCTGAATCGGCTCGAAATCTGGAAGTCGCTGCGAACCGTTAGCGGCCATAGGGTTAGAGTATTGCATGACGCGATCAACAAGTTGGCATTTGCCGACATTGATATGATGCATTTGATATCGGCCACAGGATCGGCCACAGGATCGGCCATTTAGGTTGACAGAAATCAGAAAGACGCTGAAATCTGGTATTCCCCAAGCATGGAAATGGCCCTGTATTGAGCAAAAAGATCGGCCAAATAATGCCAGATTTTGAGAATGTGCAAAAGATCGAGCCGGCCTTTTTAGAGGAGATGATCCCGAGCCAGATCACAGATATCATCGCCGACCTGACCTCGGCGGCGGGAAATCTGGGTCGTTCTCTCCATCCTCGCTCGGCAACCAATCTCGCCGATGCCGTCAGGATGATGAATACCTATTACAGCAACCTGATCGAGGGCCATAACACCCGGCCTCGTGACATAGAACGCGCACTCAAGGGCGAGTTCGACAACGACAAGCTGAGGCGCAGCCTGCAACTCGAAGCCACCGCGCATATCAGGCTGCAATCAGAGATCGACGCCCTGTTCGCGTCAGGCGAGTTACCCGAACCCGCATCGGGCGATTGGCTGCGATCCCTTCATCGGGACTTCTACAAGGACGCGCCAAAGGAAATGCTGCTCATAAAGAGTGAAAGGCGTGAGTTCATGATGGTGCCCGGCGAGTGGCGCTCAAAGCTTGAGCATGATGTGGAAGTCGGATTGCATCTGCCCCCTTCGAGCGAGCGCCTCGCCAATTTCATGCAGCACTTCGAACGCCGCTTTCGCATGGAGAGAATGGGGACCGGTCAGCGCCTCGTCGCAATGGCGGGGGCTCACCACCGGTTCAATTACATCCATCCCTTTCCTGACGGCAATGGCAGGATTAGCAGACTGATGAGCTACGCGATGGCGCATAAAGCCGGTATCGGATCGCACGGCTTGTGGTCGATTTCTCGCGGACTTGCGCGAGGAATGGAGAGCCGGGCAGAATATAAGCGCTATATGCAGCACGCCGATAGCCCACGCCAAGGCGACAGGGATGGGCGTGGCAATCTATCGCAGAAAGCCCTCATTGAGTTCACGGAATGGTTCCTAAAAGTGTGTCTCGATCAGATAACATTCATGGGTAGCCTGTTCGATCTGGCCACGCTCGCGCGGAGGTTGCGACGCTACGCCGATTTGCAAGACTGGAAGCCGGAAGCAGGCGATCTGCTCGAAGAAGCCCTGATGCGGGGCGAGTTCGAACGCGGTGATGCGCCGCGTATAACCCGGCTGCCTGAGCGGACGGCCCGCCGTGTGCTGAAAGATGTGATCGAAGTTGGACTCTTAGCATCGGAAACCGAGAAGGGTCCGGTATCGCTGCGCTTCCCGGCGAAGAGTTTGGATATCCTTTTCCCCACGCTCTACCCGGAAGCATAGCCCCCATATTCGCAGGCCACTTTGCGCAAAGCTTCGGGTTAGGATGACCACTGCGGCCTCGTAGAGCAACCCGCGCAGATGCTTAGCCTTCTGCTCGATGGCGAAGTAACGCTGGCCGAGCTATCGGAAGATTACGAGATTGAGCTGGAAGTCGAGGACGTGGTCACAATCGCCGGTTTGGCGCTGGCACAAACAAACTGGCACTCTCCCCCAGCAGGGCGACCACTTCGAGGTCAGCGGCTACCGACTCACCATTGATGAGACTAGCGGACTCAAGATTACCAGAGTGCGTCTCGATCAATTGAAGTAAGGGTTAGGACACAATTTGATCAGGTGATCTTAGAGTTCGGGGCAAGGAACTCGTCTGACCATTCCTGGAAGATATGCTTGTGTGGACTACTTGCGCAAAGTCGGGAGGCATTACCGACATGTGGGCCGGCGTCAGTTGTGTCGCCCGATGACTGCTTTCCAATAAAGGACAGCCCCCGCCATGCTTGTGCCCGCAGATCCCCCAGATCTCATGCTTTTTCGGCAATTACAGAAAGCACTTAGCGGCCCATGTCACGCTGTATCGTTCGGCTGGCCATATAAAAGTGATAGATAGCTGCGGCAATCTAAAAGCGCCTATCGGATGACTGAAGATTCTCACGAAGGTAAGATCGATCCGTTTTTCGAGACGGTTCACGACGGAAAGTGGAACGCCTGTGTCGGTGTTCAGGGGAGCGAGCTCAATTACGTCAGCGACGCGCAAGCGGTTCGCGTCAGCACCTTCGCGATCCCTTGGGCAAGTTCGTCCATTCGTCCCATTTTCCTTTTCCTTTTTGCCGGCGGCTAGTCAAAGATCAGAAAGCCCGGCTTCGAGGAGAACCAGTCGTCCCTTGATGGCCTTTGAAACGCTCTGGTGGATTTCGGCGGCAAAGTCTTTCGGCATTCTGGCTAGTGCCCTTCTCGGTGCTTCAACCGCAAGCTCGAGCACTTCCCGAATCACCTGCCTCATGACCGTCGGGCCGAGGCCGGCCTTTTTGCCTGTTTCCACGAAATGCCGCCCTGCAATCTCGTTGAGCTTGTACTTGCCGCTGTTGCCGACCGACATGGCGAGCCTGAAGGACTTGCGGGGGATCTGGCTCTTGTCGACGGCGGTCTGGACGGTCAGGACATCGTAGAACGGCGTCAGCTGGAAGCGTCCTCCGGGCCGCAGGAAGATGCTGAAGTTCTTGGCATGGCCATCCGTGGCGCCGATGAGCCAGAAAAGGATCTGGCTCTTGAAGAAGGCCGCCCTGTCCTCGTTCGGTGTATCGCTTCCCTCGAGCAGCTTCATGATGTCGACGATGCCTGGGCCATTACGGCGCCCTTCGACCGTCGACTGGTACTTTCGTGAAGATGGAACCCCGAGTGCCTGGCAGAAGTCTTCCTGCGGCAAGCGGAGCATGCTCCCGTCAGGGCGCCATTGGCGATCAAAGCGCTCCACAACGAGAACCCGTCGCTTGCCGAATGTCATGATCTTCGTCTCTGCGACCTCGAGGCCGAATTCTTCGAGCAACGTAAGGCAATAGTGCTCGTTGTCGACGCTGGAGTTCATGTCGATCTGTCCGGCGGGAGTTGGGATAGTTCCAATCTCCGGCTTGAGGATATGTGTTGTCGGCGTCGTTCCCTGGGGCAGAAACCACTCGCCTTCATGAAACAGGAGAGCAGTCTTCTCCTGCGCTCCGGCAACCGAGATTCGGAACGCATGTTCAGGGTTGATCCCCAGCGGGATGATTCCCAGATTGGCCAGGATCTGCTCGATCTGCTTGTCCGAGACGCGCTCTCCCTCGATGGCTCCCAAGGCGTTCGGCTTTTCTCCTTCATGCAGAAACTGCATTGCCCCGACACAGTCGCGGCCGATTTCCTCGAGAAGGCTCCATGCATCCGTGCCCGCGGCTCCGGTGCGTTCTGCAAGCTTCTTGCGGATTTCCTGAGTGTCCGGGAGCAGGTTGTCGAAGACCGCGTCGACCGGAGCCCCGCGATAGGTCGTGTCGCTCAAGGGCAGGGAAAGCGAAACCGGAAACCGGTTTTCCCAGTCAAGCCATGAGCCGGCGTAGCTGAACGATATTGCTCCGCCTGACTCCTTCAGCAGCAGCCCTGCAAGGCGGTTGTTGATATAGATGTCCAGCGGTGCATGGGTCTTTTTGCGCGCCATTTCAGAAGACGTCGCCTATGGACTTGCCGATGTCGATGCCGCGTCGAGAGACGCCGATCTCCAGCTCCATCGCCGCGAGAAGGCGGAAGATGATTTCGAGCTTCGCACCTTCGTGGCCATTTTCGATCGCTGATATCGTTTTCTGGCCTGTCCCTGTCATGTCTGCCAGCTTCTGCTGGGACATCCTCCGGCTCCGTCTTTGCTCCCGGATGAGCGCACCTAGCTGTTTTGCAGATCTTGCTGGTTGGTTCATTGATGTGGCCCTCTGACATTTTATACCCCATGAGGTATAATTTGTCAATATACCCTCTAAGGGATAAGGGCTGAATATACCCTCCGAGGTATAATGTCTCTTTATACCCTGCGGGGTATGGAATAGGCGCCTGACCAACATCTCTTCGAACGATAGCTTGCAAGCTGTCCGCCCATGTCCTTGACCACCCGCTCCGCGGGAACCTTTGAGTGTTTTGCGTTCATTTGCGTTCCTTACAGGCACTGCAACGAACCCAAAGCACTCACTTATTTCATGCAACCAATCTGTCTATTGAATGCTGGCGGGGGACAGTACACAATGGCTCGATCGAGAGTGCACGAAATGGCTGATTTCTGAGGTTCTTTGAATGCCTATCCGCTTGATGCATACACCCGCTACATGCAGCAGTTAACATGTCTAAGACTGTTTAACTGTAATAAGTGGTTATCAAATGATACTGGAATTAGCTCGGTTATGAAAAGGAGTTAGTATGACGGTAAACGCGAACATAAAACCTCGCAACACAACCGCCATTCGTAAACAACTTCGGTCTTCGATCGAATCGGCGCTCGGACGTGATCTAGACTCAGCATTTCTTTACGGCTCTAGAGCTCGCGGGGATGCTGGCCCAGATAGCGACTGGGACGTGCTCGTTATGCTGCATGATGATGCAGATTGGCTAAAAGCGCGCGCAAAGATGCGACATCTAACCGGGAAAATAGCCGAGGATACTAACGAGCGCGTTAGTATTTTACCTCTTCGATGGACGGATGCCAACGAGCATGCGGGCTTACTTGCAAATGTGGCGCGTGAAGGGCGGCCCCTGTGAGCACTGAACATGAAAAATCACCTGCGGATGAGATGAAATTGTCCCAAATTATGTCTTGAAGACGCTGAGCGAATTGGATCCATTAGCCCACGCGTTGCCGCCCGTGAGCCTATCTGGCGATGCTGCACGCTGCACACGCTCGTATTGCAGCCAACGGGCAAAAGGTCCCAGCTACACAAAAAGGCGTCAATATGGTTCTTGGGGATATCTACCGGGGAAGTGATTTCCATGCCCAGTCGTTACTCGCCCAAGTCGAAACGTGGAAATTGGCGGCTGACTATGGACGCAGTGCTGCCGCCAACGAAGATGAAGCTCGTGAGGCAATTGAGTTGGCCCGCACGTTCATTAGTCGCATGCAAAACGACATTGAACCTGAAAAGACTATACAAAAAATCGACCCTGCCGTGCTTGCCGCTCTTGCAGCAAAAGGCCGCGAACGGGGCTAATAATAATATAGCTCTTATCCGTGAAAAAACGTTTCAGAATGATCTGTAATTTGCTGGATAATTGTCAATGGATATTCTGAAGCGAAACGATCTTCTCTTTCCAAAGTCGTTATTAGAATTTCAACGGCTTTTCCCGGACGATGCAGCCTGCGCCGTCTACCTTGAACGTGCTCACTGGTTAGATGGGTTTGTTTGCCAACACTGTGGGATTACGGGCGAACCATTCAGGATCGCTACCCGACCCGGCATATTGACGTGCCGCAGTTGCCGTCGGCAAAGCGGGTTGCTGAAGGGTACCGTGATGGAACGAAGCCATACACCTCTCAGCGTGTGGTTCTGGGCAGCATATCTCGT
>JBGSJO010000130.1:0-6659 GCA_041741895.1 Pontixanthobacter sp. | reverse complement strand
ATCACCGGCATGAAGACGGCACGGCGGACGCGGTGACATTCTATGGCGGGGATACCGCCGCCCCCGGCACCGCGCGGGCGCAGGAATTTCCCGTGGATGCGGAAAGCATCGCGATGTTTCGCGCGAACGATCTGGCGGCCTCCGTAACCAATGTGTGGCGGGTGGAAGTGGACCCGGCGGGCACGGCGGATGGGCGCTATGCCTATCAATTGCAGCGCGAAGGCCGGCTGTTCCGCGTGGAGTTCGATCTCACCCGCCCGGTAACCCCGCCCCCCGCGCCTTGGGGCCACGAATAGGCTCCGTTGCACGGTAGCCGGGGGATTGGCGGCAGGATGGGTCAGCCAGCGGAGCGGTGGGCGTGGACATCCTTGCCCGCATAGCGGTTGAGTATATCCACTGCGCGGCCTTCGTCTGCGGGGCTGCGGATGCGGACCCATAGCAGCATCCCGCCGCAGTCGATCTGGCGATTGATATAGCGCGCATGCCGCCGGTCCAGCCGACCAGCGCCCCGCCGCCGCAACCCCGGCACCGACTACCGCCCCGACATACAACGGCACGCCGATCAGCGCGCCTTCCGCATCGCCAATGGTTTCGATCGAGAGATATTCGTTGCGGTGGGGGGGGCATCCTCCATCAGGCGGACCTTGCCGTAACCATGGTGCAGTTTTTGCCGCACCTCCTGCTCGCCTGCCAGCAGGCTGATATCGGAATGGTCGAACCCGTGGGTCAGCAGATCGTCGGCCGCATCCTGAAAATCATCCTGTGTTTCGACCACGCCGATGGCTTCGATGGGGACTTCCGCGGAGCGGGATGTTGCGCGCGCGTTCATGGCGGCAGCGCGGTTCATCGGGCGGCGTGCACCCGGTCCACCGCGACCATATAATTATGGCCGTAGCTTTCCGCGCATTTGGGACAGCTGGTGTAAAAGACATAGCTTTCATCCGCCTGCGCGCCCTGTTCCTCCAGTTCCTGCGCAAAGGCGGCGAGCCGCGCGGGGGCTTCTGCGTAAGGCGCGTCGAACACGCGGGTGCGGAAATCGCCTGACAGGCGAATCATTTCTTCTCCCTTCACCGGGCCGGTGGCGGCGAACAGATGTTCTGCCTGATCGGGCGCGAGATCGCGGGAAAGGACCAGCGGATGGTTTTCGTCGAGCGCGCTATCCTCCGCCATGCCGTCATACACGCGGCCAAACACCTGGGTCATGTCCACCGGCACGTGGTTTTCGCTGCGGGTGACGGCGCGAACAAACAGCTTGCCATCGAAATGCAGCAATTGTTCATTCCATCCTTCCGGATTGAAACGTGGGCAGCAGCCGGTGGGATTATCGGCCGGATCGATCGGGGGCGTGGCGTTTGTTTCCATGCGCCGGATATGCGCGCTGCTGTGCGGGCGGCGCCATACGGAATGGTCCGTAAAGCAGGCGCGCGGATGCCCCCGTTACGCTATTTTGCGCGCGACAGACGGCGGTGGTTGGCCCGCACCCGTTTGCGATAGGGCATCAGCGCCGCGCTCGCCGCAGCCGCACCGTTGAACGGCATGGTCAGCGGCATGGTCAGCGGCAGGCCGAAAGCGGCTTCGATATGCGCGTCGATCTTCTCAGAAACCATTTGCCGGGCCTCCCGATTGGCGGAACTGCCGCCGCCCATCAGTTTGATGCTGCGCATGCAGATGACCGATACCGATTCCATGTAGAGCGCGCTAGCCTGCGAGGTGAACAGCGCCCAATCGGCGAAGGGATTGCCGGATCGGCTCATTTCACTTCCTCCGCCGGGAGATACAGGTGATCACCCTTGTCCTTATACACCTTGGACATTTCGCGCATCCCCTCTTCTGCCGCGGCCTTGCTGGCGGCGGCGGTGTCCGCGCCCCATTTTTCCGCGGCGAGGAACCCGTCGGCGGTTTGGTTCTGCTTGGCGGCAAAATCGCGCACTTCCTGGCTGATCTGCATCGAGCAGAATTTCGGCCCGCACATAGAACAGAAATGCGCGGTCTTGGCACCTTCCGCAGGCAGGGTCTGGTCGTGATATTCCTCCGCAGTGTCGGGATCGAGGCTGAGGTTGAACTGGTCCCGCCAGCGGAATTCGAAACGGGCGCGGCTGAGCGCATCGTCGCGCATCTGGGATGCGGGGTGCCCCTTGGCCAGATCCGCCGCATGAGCCGCCAGCTTGTAGGTGATCACGCCGACCTTCACATCATTGCGATCCGGCAGGCCGAGGTGTTCCTTGGGCGTGACGTAGCAGAGCATGGCGGTGCCGTACCACCCGATCTGCGCCGCGCCGATGCCGCTGGTGATGTGGTCGTATCCCGGCGCGATGTCGGTGACGAGCGGCCCGAGGGTGTAGAACGGAGCCTCGCCGCAGACAGCCAACTGTTTCTCCATATTCTCCTTGATCTTGTGCATCGGGACATGGCCCGGTCCCTCGATCATCACCTGCACATCGGATTTCCATGCGCGGTGGGTCAATTCTCCCAGGGTGTACAGCTCCGCGAATTGCGCCTCGTCGTTGGCGTCCGCGATGCTGCCGGGGCGCAACCCGTCCCCCAGGCTGTAGGCGATGTCATAGGCCTTCATGATTTCGGTAATGTCGTCGAAATGTTCGTAGAGGAACGATTCCTTGTGATGCGCGAGGCACCATTTCGCCATGATCGAACCGCCGCGGCTGACGATGCCGGTGACGCGCTTGGCCGCCATCGGGACATAGGGCAGGCGCACCCCGGCGTGGATGGTGAAGTAATCGACGCCCTGTTCCGCCTGTTCGATCAGCGTGTCGCGGAAAATCTCCCACGTCAGGTCTTCGGCCACGCCGCCGACTTTCTCCAGCGCCTGGTAGATCGGCACGGTGCCGATGGGGACGGGGCTGTTGCGGATGATCCATTCGCGGGTGTCGTGGATGTTGCGGCCGGTGGAAAGGTCCATCACCGTGTCCGCGCCCCAACGGATCGACCAGACCATCTTGTCGACTTCGGATGCGACGTCGGACGCGACCGCGCTGTTGCCGATATTGGCATTGATCTTGACCAAAAAATTGCGCCCGATCGCCATCGGTTCGCATTCCGGGTGGTTGACGTTGGAGGGGATGATCGCCCGCCCGCGCGCCACTTCGTCGCGGACAAACTCAGCCGTGACGTTGAGCGGGATGGAGGCGCCGAAGCTTTCCCCGCCGGAGGATGCTTCGCGCGCCATTTCCCGCCCGAGATTTTCCCGCGCCGCGACATATTCCATCTCCGGCGTGATGATGCCTTGGCGGGCATAGTGCATCTGGCTGAGGTTATACCCGGCCTTAGCGCGCAGCGGACGGCGCAGCGCGGTGGGGAACGGAGGCACCCCGCCGCTGCGGTCCGGGCCAAGCTGGCCGTTGTCTTCGGGCTTCACGTCGCGCGGGGTGTATTCCTCCACATCACCGCGATCCAGTTGCCACTGGCGGCGCAGCGGGGCGAGGCCTGCCTTGATGTCGATCTGCACAGCCGGGTCGGTATAGGGGCCGGAGGTATCGTAGACCCGCAGCGGCGGTTCGCCGCTCGAAGGCTCCAGGTCGATTTCGCGCATGGCCACACCGAGCGCACCGATATGGACCTTGCGGCTGCCGCGGATCGGACCGGTGGTGACCCCGATTTCGAGTTTGGAATTGATATCGGCCATGCGCGCGTTCTCCTTGTAGATGGAAGAAGCGGGGATCGGCTTTCTGACATGAACCGGCCCACTCCCTCCGCCCGTCTTAACAGGTTCAGGTTCAACGGGTCGGGCGGCGTTACCCGCCCCTCTCAGCCTCGCCAATAATCGGCAACACGGCTCCCCGGGGTATGATTCAGTGTTACGCGCTTTTAGCAGCGATGGGAAGGGGCGGTTAACTCAGGAAACGATGCTTTGCCGCCCGGTGGTAAGCACTGCAATCGCAGCAAACAGCGCCGCCGCCGCACCCGCCGCGCCCGCACCGGGGCCGATCTCCATGCCGATGGCCATTCCGATGGCGTTGAGCACGACAGCCGCCAGCCCGCTCAGGATTGCCAGCCCGCCGATGACCCTGGCCGCGATCGGCCCCTTCAGCAGCGCAAGGCCGAGGACTGTCGCGGCAATCCCGAACAGGAACTTGCCCGCAAAATAAAAGAAGAACGCCCCAGCCAGCACCGCCTGGAATGCAGGTGCCATCACTTCTCCGGCCGCCCTAAGCGGGCCGAACATGGCCAGGCCCATGCCGGCCTGGACCACGTTGAACACGCCGCCGAGCGCGATTGACGCCCAGACCACCGGCGCACTGGTGCGGCGTGCCAGCGCGACCATCGCGAATACCGCCATGGCGATGAATCCGATCGCTTCGATGGTCCAGATAATCGAACTCGCGATGCCCAGCCCCGCGCTACTGTTGATTACGTAAAGCGAATGGGTCGCCACGATCACGAGCAGCGCAATTGCGGCCATCTGGCCTGCGCTGCGAGCGGAAATGTCCATCATCGATTCCTCTGGTTGTGACCCGGGGCACGTTCCTGTCCCATCAGCCAGTTCGAACCGGCAGCGGGAAAGTTACTGGATGGCCCGAAGGCCCGCGTGGTCTAACGATTGGCAATCCAGTCGTCGATCTTCTTTTCCAGCACTGGCATTGGCAACGCTCCGGTGCCGAGCACCTGGGCGTGGAATTGCTTGATGTCGAAATCCTCGCCCATGGCCGCTTCGGCTTTCCTGCGTAGGCGCTGGATCGTGAGCGCCCCGACCTTGTAGGCCAGCGCCTGTGACGGGATCGCAATGTATCGTTCCACTTCGGCGGTGGCATCGGTCAGTCCCATGGAGGAATTGTCGGTCATGTATTTGATCGCCTGGTCGCGGCTCCACCCCTTCGAATGAAGCCCGGTATCGACGACCAGCCGCATCGCACGCAGCATTTCATCGTCCATCGTGCCCTGCCGCTGATAGGGATCTTCGAACAGGCCCATCTCATACCCCAGGGTTTCCGAATACAGCGCCCAGCCTTCGACATAGGCTGTGTTTCCACCAAACCGCATGAACGCCGGCAGCGCTTCGTTTTCCTGCGCCAAGCTGATCTGGAAATGATGCCCCGGCGCACCTTCGTGCAGGTACAGGGTGGTAATGCCGGGGGTCGTCCGGCTGGGCAGGTCATACGCGTTGAAATAGAAGATACCAGGCCGGGAGCCATCGGGGGTGCCCGACTGGTACGAACCGCCAGCTTCGAATTTCTCGCGGAATTCTTCGTAAGGCCGGATTTCGAGCTTGGACTCGGGCACCAGAGAGAAGAATTCGGGCACCTTGGCATCGACGACCTTGCCGATGTCGTAATAGGCCTGCGTCAGCGCTTCCCGGCTGGCGGATTTGAACTGCGGGTCGGTCCGGATGAAATCGAAGAATTCCTTCAGCGTCCCCTCAAAACCGACCTCGTCCTTAATCTGGAGCATACCCTTCTGGATCCGGTCGACTTCGGACAAGCCAAGGTTGTGGAGGTAATCGGCTGTCAACGGCAGGGTGGTCGTGTTCTCGATCATCTGGGCGTAAAGTTTCTCACCGCCCTTCATCTGACTAAGACCGACCGTGGTGCGCGCGGCGGGCAGATATTCATCCCGCAGGAAATCGCGCATCCGCCGGTTGGCGGCATATACTTCGCCGGTCGCCTTGCGGTATTCCGCTGTCAGGCGGGCCTTATCCGCAGCCGAAAATGTGTCGGGCATCATCCCGACCGGCGCCCAGTAAGGCGATTTCTCGATCGGCATGGCCAGTTGCGTATCGAGCTGTTCGATCACGTTGCGGATCGTCAGGCTGGTTTCGAGCACACCCGATGCCATTCCTTCACGGAATTTGCCGATCGCGCGGTCGCCGATCGCGATGTAATCGGCGTGCCGGCTCAGATTGTTGTCGTAATCCTCGAGTGTCCCAAATGGCGCTGCGCTCTGCCCGCTGGCAAAGGTGGGATAGAATGTGTGGAAGCCGCTGAAATGGTTCACCGGGCGCACTTCAGTCAGTGCGCGGATCTCATCGGTGCTGCCTTTCAGCGATTGTACCTGGTTATATTGGAACACGTCATAGGCAATCCGGTCGGTCGTGCTCAATTTCTCGCGGTCGATCCGCTCCAGCGCGGCCAGGTTGGCGCGGGTGTTGGCAATATCCTGCTGGGCATATTCCTCGGTCAGGAAATCACCCAGACGGCCCGCATAGCGCATATCTCCGCGGAACAGCGCGCTGATCGGATTGAGCTTCAGATCGGCTTCGTCCGCGGCGGCAAAAATGGCGAACATGGCGTCATGTTCGGCAGCCTGCGCCCCGGGGTCAGCCGGTACCTGCTGCGCGACCGGCGGAACCGTGGCCAGTACGGCGCGTGCCGCGTCGGAGAGCGTCGGTTCGGCCGTCGTGGCGCAGGCCCCGAGCGAAAGTGCGGCGGTCGACATCAGGGCGAGACGGTAAATTTTCATGGATTTTCCTTACGAATGCAGGCGTCGCGCGGTGTCCCTACACCATGCCATACTGCCAAAACTTGATTTGCTTGCCGCGTTAGTAAGTTCGCCCGCGCGCAGCTTCTGCGCTTCGATGAAGCGGATCATACGTTCGACCGGCGGCGTGCCTATTCCACCACCTTGCCGCGCACCATGACCCAGCCGACATTTTCCAGAATGGTCGCATCCTCCAGCGGATTGCCCTTTACCGCGATGATATCGGCGGA
>JBGSJO010000129.1:0-36804 GCA_041741895.1 Pontixanthobacter sp. | reverse complement strand
GATCACGTGCTTGCCGGTGGCGGTGAGCGAACCGCGCGGCGCGGCGCGGAGTTCATCGTCGCCCGCGTTGCGCTTGTTCTGCTGGGTCAGGAATTCCATCGCCAGCCGCACGCCAGACAATTCCGCGCCGGGGATTTCCAGCGGGCGCGCTTCTTCCGCGCCGCCCGACAGCACGATGGCGTCGAAATTTTCCTGCAGGCTCTTGAACGATATATCCACGCCGACCTCGGCAGAGGTACGGAAGGTCACGCCCTCGGCCTCCATCTGCACTGCGCGGCGGTTGATCAGGTGTTTCTCCATCTTGAAGTCGGGAATTCCGTAGCGCAGCAATCCGCCGATCCGGTCGTTCTTCTCGAACAGGGTGACCTTGTGGCCGGCGCGGGCCAGTTGCTGGGCGCAGGCCATGCCCGCCGGGCCGGATCCGACCACGGCCACCGATTTGCCGGTCTGGTGCGCGGGAACCTGCGGCTTGATCCAGTCTTCCTGCCACCCGCGGTCGACAATCGCGCATTCGATGCTTTTGATGGTGACCGGCGAATCGACAATGTTGAGCACACAGGCCGCCTCGCATGGGGCGGGGCAGATCCTGCCGGTGAACTCGGGAAAATTGTTGGTCGAATGCAGCACTTCCAACGCATTGCGCCAATCGCCATGATAAACCAGATCATTCCAGTCCGGGATGATGTTGTTTACCGGGCAGCCATTGTGGCAATAGGGAATGCCGCAATCCATGCAGCGCGCCGCCTGCTGTTTCAGCGCGCTCTCGTCATGCGGGATGGCGAATTCCTTATAGTGCTTCAGGCGCTCCTTCGGGTCCGCATAGGTGCGGTCCTTGCGGTCGATTTCCAGAAAGCCGGTGTCTTTGCCCATCAACTAAATCCTAAACTGTACCGTCATCCCAGCGAAAGCTGGGATGACGAGGGTATCCATTATTCGGCTGCCACGGTGGACGCCTCGTCCCGCTCGGCTTCGAGCTGGCGCAGGGCGGCGGCATAATCGCGCGGCATGATCTTGACGAATTTCGGCAGGCATTCATCCCAATTGTCGAGGATATATGCGGCCCGCGCACTGCCGGTGTGCAATTTGTGGCGCTCCACCAATATCTTCAGCCGTTCCGCGTCATGACGCAGCATGTCGCCCATGCCGGCATCGGATACGCTGCGCGCACGCTGCTGCGGACGGCCAGAGCCATCTTCGGCGTCCGGCGCGGCTGAAATTGGCAACAGGTCGACCTGCGCCGGATTGCATAAATCGGCAAAATTTCCTTCCTCGTCATATACATAGGAGACCCCGCCGGACATCCCGGCGGCGAAATTGCGCCCGGTCCTGCCCAGCACCACAACCACGCCGCCGGTCATATATTCACAGGCATGGTCGCCCGCGCCTTCGACCACGGCAATCGCGCCGGAATTGCGCACGGCGAAGCGTTCGCCCGCGACGCCGCCGAAATAGGCTTCGCCCGCAATCGCGCCATACAGCACGGTATTGCCGACAATGATGTTCTGCGTCGGATCGCGGGTGATGCCTTCCGGCTGGTGCACGATGATACGGCCCCCGGAAAGTCCTTTGCCGACATAATCATTGGCATCGCCGGTCAGATCCAGGGTAACGCCATGCGCCAGCCATGCGCCGAAGCTTTGCCCCGCAACGCCGTCCAGATTGATCCGGATCGTGTCGGGCTTGAGGCCTGCATGGCCATATTTCTTGGCGATTTCGCCTGACAGCATGGCCCCGACGGTGCGGTTCACATTGCGGATTTCGCGGTTGAGCTGGACCGGCTCGCCGGTGCTGAGCGCGCCCGCGCAGGCGGCGATCAGCTCGTTGTCGAGCGCGCCTTCCAGCCCATGATCCTGCGACATTGTGTGACGGATTGGTGTGCCTTCGGGCAAATCCACCTGATGCAGCAGGCGGGTCAGGTCGATACCCTGGGCTTTCCAGTGCCGTTTGACGCGGCGCATGTCGATCCGGTCCACCCGGCCAACCATCTCGTCCAGCGTGGCAAAGCCCATTTCGGCCATGATCCAGCGCAATTCTTCGGCCACGAAGAAGAAGTAATTGATCACATGTTCGGGCAGGCCGGTAAACCGCGCGCGCAGCACCGGATCCTGCGTCGCCACGCCGACCGGGCAGGTGTTGAGGTGGCATTTGCGCATCATGATGCAGCCCGCCGCGATCAGCGGGGCGGTGGCAAAGCCGAACTCGTCCGCGCCCAGCAGTGCGCCGATGGCGACATCGCGCCCAGTGCGCAGGCCGCCATCGACCTGGACCGCAATCCGGCTGCGCAGATCGTTGAGCAGCAGCGTTTGCTGCGTTTCGGCCAGGCCGATTTCCCATGGGGATCCGGCATGGGTCAGGCTGGTCAGCGGCGATGCCCCGGTGCCGCCTTCATAGCCAGAGATAGTGACATGATCCGCGCGCGCCTTGGAAACACCCGCAGCAACGGTGCCAACGCCCACTTCGGACACCAGCTTGACCGAAATCCGCGCCGCCGTGTTCACGTTCTTGAGATCGTGGATCAGCTGCGCAAGGTCTTCGATCGAATAGATGTCATGATGCGGCGGGGGAGAGATCAGGCCAACGCCGGGTGTCGCATGGCGCACCGCGCCGATGATCTTGTCCACCTTGTGGCCAGGCAGCTGGCCGCCTTCGCCGGGCTTTGCACCCTGCGCCATCTTGATCTGGATATCGTCGGCATTGACCAGATATTCGGTGGTCACGCCGAACCGGCCGCTGGCAACCTGCTTTATGGCAGAACGCATCGAATCGCCATTGGGCAGCGGAGTGAAGCGGTCGGCTTCCTCGCCGCCTTCTCCGGTGTTGGACCGCGCCCCGATACGGTTCATTGCCATTGCCAGGGTGGTGTGTGCTTCCCGGCTGATCGAACCGAAGCTCATCGCCCCGGTGCTGAACCGCTTGACGATTTCCGCCGCCGGTTCAACCTGGTCGAGGTCGATCGGCTCATTGGCCGGCTTCAGTTCCATGAGCCCGCGAATGGTCAGCAGCCGTTCGGCCTGTTCGTTAATTGATTTAGCGAATTCGGCGTAATTCTTCGGGTCGTTGCCGCGCACCGCATGCTGCAGACTGGCGACATTGGCCGGGGTCCAGGCGTGGCTTTCCCCCCGCAGGCGGTATTGGTACACGCCGCCGACATCCAGCATGGAGCGGTAGAGCGGATTATCGCCGTAAGCGACCGCATGGCGGCTGACCGCTTCTTCCGCCACTTCGATCAGGCCGACGCCTTCGATCGTGGTCGCGGTGCCGGTGAAATAAGTATCGACGAATTTACTGCTGAGGCCGACCGCGTCGAAAATCTGCGCGCCGCAATAGCTCTGATAAGTGGAAATGCCCATCTTGGACATCACCTTCAGGATGCCCTTGCCGACTGCCTTGATGTAATTCTTCTCGACTTGCTTGGCTGTCAGCTCGGGATATTTCAGCTCGCGCAAATGCTCCAGCGTTTCGAAGGCGAGGTAGGGATTGATCGCTTCCGCGCCGTAACCCGCCAGCACGCAGAAATGGTGCACTTCGCGCGCTTCGCCGGTTTCCACGACCAGCCCGGTCTGCATCCGCAGGCCCTGACGCACCAGGTGATGATGGACCGCAGCGGTGGCGAGTGCGGCCGGGATCGGAATGCGGCCCTCGCTCTGTGCCCGGTCGGACAGGACCAGGATATTGTGATCCTGCAGCACCGCTTCGGTCGCGGCCCAGCACATTTCCTTCAGCGCAAACGAAAGTCCTTTCGCTCCCTTGGAGGCTTTCCAGGTGATGTCGATCGTTTCGGTGCGGAACGCGCCGTCCAGGCTGCTTTCGACCGAACGGATCTTGGCCAGGTCCTGATTGGTCAGGATCGGCTGGCTCACTTCCAGCCGCTTGTGCGTGCCGGCGTCGCGGCCCAGCAGATTGGGCCGCGGGCCAATCATGGACAGCAGGCTCATCACCAATTCCTCGCGGATTGGATCGATCGGCGGATTGGTTACCTGCGCGAAATTCTGCTTGAAATAATCATACAATAAACGGCTGCGATCCGACAGGACAGCGATTGGCGTGTCGGTGCCCATCGACCCGATCGGGTCTTCGCCCGACGATGCCATCGGCTCGAGGAATTTGCTGACATCTTCCTGCGTATAGCCGAACGCCTGCTGGCGCTGCAGCAGCTCGGTACTGTGTTCGGGCACCTCGGAATATTCAAGATCGAGATGCTCGAGGTCCTCCAGCTTGTATTGCGCCTGGTCGAGCCATTTTGCATAGGGCTCCGCTTCGGCGAGGTCAGTCTTCAGTTCCTCGTCCTCGATGATCCGACCCTGTTCGAGGTCGATCAGCAGCATCCGCCCCGGCTGAAGGCGCCATTTGCGGATGATGTCTTTCTCGGCAAACGGCAGCACGCCGCTTTCCGATGCGAGGCAGACCAGATCGTCCTTGGTCACGCAGAACCGTGCCGGGCGCAACCCGTTGCGGTCCAGCGTGGCGCCGATCTGGCGCCCGTCGGTGAAGGCTACCGCAGCCGGGCCGTCCCACGGTTCCATCAACGCCGCGTGATATTCGTAAAACGCCTTGCGCGCCGGATCCATCAGCGGGTTCTTGGCCCAGGCTTCCGGCATCAGCATCATCATGGCATGGGCCAGGCTGTATCCGCCCGCCAGTAGCAGTTCGAGCGCATTGTCGAGACAGGCGGTGTCCGACTGGCCATGCGGGATCAGCGGCCACATCTTGTCGAGATCTGGACCGAGCAGTTCGCTCTCCATCGTCCGGCGGCGGGCGTTCATCCAGTTCACATTGCCGCGCACCGTGTTGATTTCGCCATTATGCGCGATCAGCCGGAACGGGTGCGCCAGCCGCCAGCTGGGGAAAGTGTTGGTCGAAAACCGCTGGTGCACCAGGCCCAACGCGCTGACGCAATCGGGATCGCGCAAATCGTCGTAGAAACTGCCGACCTGCGTGGCAAGCAGCAGACCCTTGTACACGAGCGTCCGGCTGGAAAAGCTCGGGATGTACATGCTGACAAGGCCCGGCAGATCGTGTTTTTCGGCGAGGTCTTTGAGCGGATTGAGCGTTTGCTTGCGAATCACGATCAGCTTGCGTTCGAACGCTTGCTGGTCAGCGCAGCCTTCTCCGCGTGCAACAATACATTGCCGCATTACCGGCATTGTTTCCACAACAGTCTTGCCCAGACCGGTCAGCGTCACCGGCACATCGCGCCAGCCGATCAGGGTCTGGCCTTCCTTGGCGATGAATTTTTCCAGTCGTTCGGTCACGAAATCGCTGGCGGCCTCGTCCTGCGGCATGAAACACATGGCCACTGCATAATCGCCCGGTGCAGGCAGGGTGTGGCCCTTGCTTTCCGCCCATTTGCGGATCAGCGGATCGGGAATTTGCAGCAGGATTCCGGCGCCATCACCCAGCAGCGGGTCGGCACCCGTGGCGCCCCGGTGGTCGAGATTGTGCAGAATCTCGAGCGCCTGCGTCACGATTGAATGGCTTTTCTGGCCTTTGATATGCGCCACAAGCCCGACGCCGCAGGCATCGTGTTCATTGCGCGGATCATAAAGACCGATCTTCTGGCCGATTTCAAACGAACGCAGGGGCGCAGTGTTGCCCATTCCAATTCCAATTCTGTCAGGTGCCGGGCCAAGGGTTTGCAGGACCCCGCTCGGCAATGAAATGCGACTCTCGCCGATGCCAGCCGTAGCAAAAATGTCGCTTTGGCCGTTATTGGCGACACGAAATGGTTTTTGCAACCGTGAAGCCGCAACTTATCTTTCGTCCGGGCAAAGAATAACATGGCCCTGCGCAGGCGCGGCGCAGGCAAAAATGCCCCGCCGGATCGCTCCTGCGGGCCATGAAGACGCAAATTATCGTGTAAATAGCTGAGTCACACCAGATAAGTCAGACCGGCTGCCGCCAATCAGGTACGGCCTGTATCAGCCGACCCCGCTCATTTTCTGGAGCTGTTCCAATGCGCCGCGCAATGTGCGTTCCGTATCTGCGGCAATGCCTTTTTCGGAAGTCTGCCGCTCTACCGCGGGAACTGCGACCGGAGCCGTGAATTTCCGCCGCCCCGGATCGCCTTCCTGTCGCGGAAAGACCGCCACGGTTTCAGTCGGATCGCTGTCCTCATCTTCCGGCAGTTCCACGCCTTTACGCGGGCAAGCGCTTGCTTTCCTGAGGTTCAGCAGCGAACTGAATTCCTCCTCTTCCGCATCATCATCTTCCGGTTCGCCAGTTGCGAAGGCCGTTTTCCAGCCGGTCGCGCCCTCCGCATGCCGGGCGTCCTCGTTTGGCAAATCCGGTGCCGGCAATGCGACTGCGCTGGCCGCCTTCTGTGCATGGAGGGCGCTTGCGGGCCGCTGCTGAAGCGCCAGGGCGAACCGTTCGACCAATTGGACGATGCCGAGTTCGTCCAGCGGCCCGCGAATCAATTGTTCTGCGGACATGCCGATTGGGGGGTTTTGCGCGAAGGCTTGGGGGGCGACATCGACCGATTCGTCCGTCGCCTGCTCAACCGGGCCTTCTTCTTCAACCGGCTGATCAAGACTATGCGCGCCCAGTTCCTCGAGGGCGCAGATCGGTGGTTTGGCCCAAGGGAAATTATCTTCGCTTCCGGTTGACCTGCCCTGCCGCAAACGGGCCCCCGCGACCTTGCGGGCCAGCAGCAGACCGGCAAGGGCACCAAGTGCCGTTCCGGCGCCCGCGATCCCCAGCTGCGCGGTAAATTCCAGCGGCGCCCTGGTTGCAGGCACGATTTCAATCAGTCCGGAGATCGCAAACATTTGTTCGAACACAGCCGCCGGAACAATCAGGCTGCCGATGCCCAGCAGCGCGCCGAACCATAGCGCGACAATTGCGGGGAACGCCGGATGCGAGCTGATTGGCGCCTTTGCCTGCTTGTTACTGGATACCATATCAGGTCGTTCCCGGTTGTGTCGAGCGAGCGAAGCTGCGGCTTACGCGGCTTTCGATGTTGCCCCATTCGTTTCCCGGCCTAGCAAATGATGGTAAACGGATTGATAATTGCGAACGTTGAAAGCCCAGTCATGGCGCCGCCGGACATGGTCGGCACCGCGCGCGCGCATCGCGCCCCAATCCGTTTTCCTGTCGGCCAGATCGGCCAGCGCATCGGCGCAGCCTTGCGGATCGTCTGCCGGGAACAGGATGCCGGTCACCCCGTCCACGATCAGTTCGCGGTGTCCGCCAACATCGGATGCGGCAACAATCCTGCGCTGCGCCATCGCTTCCAGCGGTTTCAGCGGCGTGACCAGATCGGTCAGGCGGCTGCGCTTGCGCGGATAGGCCAGGATATCGATCAGCGAATAATAGCGTTCGACCTGCGTATGGGGCACGCGGCCGGTGAAGGTGATCGCGTCGGCGGCGGGTGATGCGGCGGCCTGCGCGCGCAATGCCGCATCCATCGGTCCGCCCCCGACCAGCAGCAATTGCGCCCCCCCCTGGCGCGCCCTGAGCAGGGGCATCGCCGCGATCAGATCGTCCAACCCTTCGTAATCATAAAGACTGCCGATGAAGCCGATGACCGGGCCTGCGGCATTGATCCCCAATTCAGCCGCCAGCACTGCATCGCGCGCCAGAGGATCGCCGAACAGGGTTAAATCGACCCCATTGGGCGATATGCCGATCTTGCCGCCGGGCAGGCCCCGGGAAACCAGATCGTCGCGCAGGCCATCGCAGATGGTGAACACTGCGTCCGCGCCCGCGACAACGCGGCTTTCCAATGCGCGGGTCGCGCGATATTTGATCGAACCTTCGCGGCCGGTCAGATTTCCTACGGCTGCATCTTCCCAGAAGGCGCGAATTTCATAGACCAGCGGAATGCCGCGCTTACGCGCCACTTTCATCGCCGCCAGCCCGCACAGGGCCGGGGAATGGGCGTGCAGGATGTCTGGCTGCCATTCGTCCACCAGTGCTTCGATAGCTTCGGCGAAGCGGGCGACCTCGCGCCATTCCCGCATTCCGGCCAGCCCGCCCGCCAGTCCCCCGGCCAGCCCACCCGAATCGCTCGGTGTGCGGTGGAACATCAGCCCTTCGACCACTTCGACTGCGGGGCTGTCCTGCGTGTGGCGGAGGCCAGTAATCCCGCGCACTTCGATCCCAGCAGCCTGCTGGGCTTTCAGGATCGCCCGCGTGCGGAAGGTGTAGCCGCTATGCATCGGCAAGGAATGGTCGAGGATATGGAGCACACGGGTCATGCCGGCTTTTATGCCACAACACCCTTAACGCCGCGTCAACCGTGCCCTGATACGTTGCGCGTCCAAACGCCTGAAAGGCCGCCCTGCTCCGTGATCGATTATTTCGCCCTTGCCCTGTCGCATTTCCTGATCGTGGCCGCATTGATCCGGTTGCTCGGCCGTGATGCGCTGGATGTGGATGCTGCGCCGCAGGTGGATGGCCCGCCCCCACCCGTGCCGGGACCGCAAGGCTAACCGCCGTGCTGGACCTTGCCCTTTTTACCTTCGTGCTGGCCTTCCTTGCGGCTGGTGTCAGGCGGCCCTTCCTGTGGGTGCTGGCCTATCTCTATATCGACATCCTCTCGCCGCAGAAAATCGGCTGGGCGCTGACCCCGGCCCTGCCGATTTCGCTGATCGCCTTTTGCGCGGCCTTTGCCGGATGGCTGCTCGCCGATTCCAAGCGGGGCAGCCGGTTCACCTTCCGCCAGTTCCTGATGCTGTGCCTGCTGGTCTATTGCGGGATCACCACCAGCATGGCCGATTTTCCGCTGGAAGCTGCCAGCAAATGGGAATGGGTGTGGAAAGCGCTGGTGTTCGCGATCTTTTTCCCGCTTACCCTGACCACGCGGCTGCGGATCGAAGGAGCCGCGCTGATCATGCTGCTGACGGTGTCGGCCATCATCATCAGCGCAGGGCTAAAAACCGCGCTGGGCGGCGGCGGATATGAAAGCCTGTATTTCTTCGTCAACGACAATAGCGGGCTGTATGAAAGTTCGACTTTGGCGACAGTGGCGGTGGCGATCATTCCGCTGATCGCGTGGTTTACCCGTTACGGCACAGTGTTCGTGCCTGATTGGCGGGTCAAGCTGTTCGCGTACCCGCTGATCTTCGCCTGCCTGCTGATCCCGGTCGGAACAGAGGCGCGCACGGGCCTGCTGTGCATTGCGGTTTTGGGTCTGTTGATGCTGCGGGATGTGAAGCGGCGGATGGCCTTTGTCGCTGCCGGCGCGGCGATGGTTCTGGTGGCCCTGCCGTTCCTGCCGCAAAGCTATTACGAAAGGATGTCCACCATCAACAGCCCTTCGGGCGACGAATCGGCATCTACTAGGGTGGCGGTATGGCAGTGGACGCTGGACTACGCGTCGGAAAATCCGCTGGGCGGCGGATTCGATGCCTATCGCGGTAATAAATTCACCTATGATATTCCCGTCACCGAAAAGGTCGGAAACTCTGTTGCGGTGGAATATCGCGAAGTGACGGACGAGGCGCGGGCCTATCATTCGGCGATTTTCGAAATGCTGGGTGAACAGGGCTGGCCGGGTCTGACCCTGTGGCTGTGGCTGCAATTGCTGGGCGTGTGGCAAATGGAGAGGTTGCGCCGCCGCTGGCGCAACCGTACTGCGGCGCACGAACAATGGCAGGCACCGCTCGCCAGTGCGCTGCAATTCGGGCAGATCATCTATCTGGTCGGATCGCTGTTCCAGGGCATTGCCTACCAGCCGTTCATCCTGTTGTTGATCGGCTTGCAATGCGCGCTGTGGAGCTATTGCAGGCTGCATGATTCGCCAGCTGGGAAGCGCCATCGGGCTGCTTCCGGGGTAATCGCCTCTGCCGCGTCCTCGGATGCCGTAACGGCAGGCTGTCCTGCGTTGCGCTGACCTGCTAAATCCGGCATGAAGCCGCCATTCCCATCGTAACCGCGACCAGAGGAGAGGCGCATGAGCCCGCAGGATATTGCAGCAAAAATTGGCGAGAACATCGGCATCAGCGAATGGGCCGAAATGAGCCAGGAGCGGATCAACCAGTTTGCCGAAGCAACCGGCGATCACCAGTTCATCCATGTGAACGAAGAAATGGCCAGGATGACCCCGTTCGGCGGGACGATTGCCCACGGCTTCCTCACCTTGTCGATGATCCCATATCTCAGCGCCAATTCGGATCTGCCCAAGGTCGACAACATCAAGATGGCGGTGAATTACGGCGGCAATAAAACCCGCTTCATCGCGCCGGTCCGTTCGGGAAAGCGGATTCGCGGCCATTGGAAGCTCACAGAAATGGCGGAAAAGCGCCCCGGCCAGTGGCAGCAGACCGTCGAAATTACCATCGAGATCGAAGGCGAGGATAAACCTGCCCTGATCTGCGAATGGATGACCATGTATTTCGTCTGATACTTTCCTCCCCCGGAAAACCAGGCCAACCCTAATCGATCAAGGATACTACCATGCGTGACGCAGTCATCGTTTCTACCGCCCGCACGGCCATCGGCCGCGCTTACAAGGGTGCCTTCAATTCCACTTCGGGCGCCACGCTCGGCGCCTATTCGCTGAAACCTGCGCTGGAACGTGCCGGGATAGAAGGCGCTGAAGTGGACGATGTGATCTGGGGCTCCGCGCTCCAACAAGGCACGCAGGCGGGCAATCTCGGCCGTCAGGTGGCTTTGCGTGCGGGGCTGCCGGTAACCGTTTCAGGCATGACGATGGACCGCCAGTGTTCTTCCGGCCTGATGACCATCGCCACGGCGGCCAAGCAGGTCATCATCGACCGGATGGATATCGTCGCGGCCGGCGGTCAGGAATCGATCAGCCTGGTGCAAACCCCGGAAATGCGCGTCGCGCCCGACCGGGAACTGATGGCAATGCACGGCGCGGTCTATATGCCGATGCTGCAGACCGCCGAAACGGTTGCTGCGCGCTACGGCATCACCCGCGAGGCGATGGACGAATATGCGCTGGAATCGCAGATGCGCACCGCTGCGGCGCAGGCCGCGGGCAAGTTCGACGATGAAATCGTCTCCGTCACCACCACCCACAAGGTGAAGGACAAGGACAGCGGCGAGATCAGCGATGTCGAAGTGACCATCGCCAAGGACGAAGGTAACCGGCCCGAAACCACGCTGGAGGGGCTTTCCAGCCTCAAGCCGGTGATGGGTCCGGACATGACGATCACTGCGGGCAACGCTTCGCAATTGTCCGATGGTTCCAGCGCCTGTGTGGTAATGGAAGCCAAAACCGCCGAAAAGCGCGGCCTGACCCCGCTCGGCCGCTATGTCGGCATGGCTGTCGCCGGGACGGAGCCCGACGAAATGGGCATCGGCCCCGCCTTCGCCATTCCCAAGCTGCTCGAACGCTTCGACCTCAAAATCGGCGACATCGGGCTATGGGAACTGAACGAAGCCTTCGCCGTGCAGGTGATCTATTGCCGCGACAGGCTGGGCATCGACAACAGCCTGCTCAACGTCAATGGCGGCGCGATCTCGATCGGCCACCCTTACGGCATGACCGGCGCGCGCTGCACCGGCCACGCCCTGATCGAAGGCAAGCGCCGGGGCGCGAAATATGCAGTCGTCACCATGTGTGTCGGCGGCGGCATGGGTGCGGCCGGACTGTTCGAAATCTTCTGATCTGCTGGTCCTCCCCGGGTTTTTGGTCCGGGGAGGACAGGTTCGGCAGAAAGCCCATGGCGGCTTTACGCGACCGCCTTCAGGCTGGTGTTCTTGGCGGTGTGCCGGGCGAAAAATTCCTCGACCACGGGGGCGATCTTGTCGCGCCACCGGCTGCCGTTGAAAATCCCGTAATGCCCGGCCCCTTCGGCGAGGTAATATTGCTTCTTTGACGCCGCCAGACCGGTCGCGAGGTCGAGTGCGGCCTTGGTCTGGCCAATGCCGGAGATATCGTCCCGCTCGCCCTCGATGCACAGGATGGCGGTGCGGTTGATGGTGCCCAGATCCACCACCTTGCCGCGATGTTCGAAGGTGCCGTTCGGGATCGAGTGTTTCTGGAACACTTCTTCCACCGTCTGCAGGTAAAATTCCGCGGTCATGTCGCAGACGGAACGGTATTCCTCGTAGAAATCCTTGGTCGCCTGCGCGCTTGCCTGTGCATCGGCATCATCGCCGGCATTGAGATGTTTGAACATCTCGAAATGGCTCATCATATGGCTGCCCAAATTCATGCTCATGAAACTGGCGAGCTGCAGGAAACCGGGATAAACCTTGCGGCCCGCACCGGCATAGCTGAACGGCACCTTGGCAATCACGGTATGTTCGAACCAGCTGAGGGGGCGCTCCATCGCCAGATCGTTCACCGTTGTCGGTGATTTGCGGGTATCGATCGGGCCGCCCATCATGGTCAGGGTGACCGGGCTGGCGGGATGTTTGTCTGCATTCATCAACGCGGTTGCGGCCAGCGCCGGCACCGACGGCTGGCAAACCGCCATCATATGCGTGCCGGGGCCGATGAAATCCATAAATTCAATCAGATAATCGATGTAATCATCCAGATCGAAGCGGCCTTCCCGGACCGGCACCGTGCGCGCATCGGCCCAGTCGGTGATGTAAACTTCGCAGCTTTCCGCCATCCGTTCGACCGTGCCGCGCAGCAAAGTGGCGTAATGGCCGCTCATCGGGGCGACAATTAGCAATCTGGGTGCATCCGAGCCAAGCCCCTCGCGCCGGAATTTCAGCAGGTCGCCAAACGGTTTGGTCATGACGACGGATTCCGCGACCGGGAAATCGGCGCCTTCCACAGTGATTTGTTCTATGCCGAAAGCGGGTTTGCCGCGGGGTGCGGCCGCATGGGCGAACACTTCGAGAGCAGAAGACGCTGCCGGTCCAAGGCCGAGATAGCCCATGGGCATCAACGGGTTGCCGAGCATTTCGGACCCGATGGAGGCCCAGGCGCTGGCACTGCTCAGCCAGGCGCGCTGCATTTCATGTGCGTGATAGAGCAAAATCTGTCCCCTGCGACCCGGGTTGGGTTCATTGTTGCACTGCACCATGGCCCAGATTGTGATGCTAGGCAAATAATCAATCGGGAATGATACGGGGATGAGAGGCGATATGGATAAATGCAGCCCGCATAGTGGATTTTGCCCGGCCGCATCGCTACCTGCATGGGATGGACGCTCAAACTGCCAATACCTCCAATGCCACCAATGCACGTGTGATCGATCACGGTGCGGCACAGCCAGTGGGTGCGGAAAATATTATCGCTGCGGACGGTGCATCAAGATTGGAAGAAATGCCAAAGCCTGCGCGCAGCCTCGGCCCGCTGAAAATGATCTGGGCCGAACTTGCCCGATATCCGGGCAAGGTGATGCTGGCCTTCGTAGCCCTGCTGATTACTGCCAGCGCCACACTGGCGATTCCGGCCGGTTTCAAGCTGATTATCGACAATGGCTTTGGCGGGGGCGGCAATCCGGATGATATCGGGCGCTGGTTCCGTTATTTGCTGATGATTGTCATGGTGCTGGCACTGGGCACGGCGATGCGGTTCTATTTCGTCAGCTGGTTGGGCGAGCGGGTTGTCGCGGATATCCGATTGAAAGTGCAGGACAATCTTCTGCGGTTGGCCCCGGCATTTTATGAAGAAAACAGCCCCAAGGAAATCTCCAGCCGGATGACTTCGGATACCGGCCTGATCGAACAGGTCGTCGGGACCACCGTGTCGGTGGCCTTGCGCAATCTCCTGATGGGGATCGGCGGCACTGCCTATCTGTTCTGGCTCGCCCCGCAATTGACCGTGGGGCTGGTGATCGCAATCCCGCTGATCATGCTGCCGATCATGTATTTCGGCCGCCGCGTGCGCAATATCTCGCGCTCCAGCCAGGACCGGGTGGCCGATGTCGGCGCGATGATTTCCGAAACGCTGGGCGCAATGAAAATCGTCCAGGCATTCAACCAGGAATCGCGCGAACAATCCCGTTTCGAAGTGGCAGTGGAAGCCATCTTCACCACTGCAAAGCGCCGCATCCTGCTGCGCGCGGCGATGACGTCGATCATCATCATGTTCATTTTCGGGTCGATCACGCTGATCATGTGGCGCGGCGCGATCGGGGTTTCTACCGGCGAGATCAGCGGCGGGACGATTGCCGCTTTCGTGATTACCGGCGGGTTGGTTGCGGGTGCATTCGGCTCCTTGACCGAAGTTTACGGTGATCTGCTGCGCGGAGCAGGCGCCGCGAGCCGCCTCAACGAATTGCTCAACGAGAAGCCCGTCATCGCCCCGCCCGAACGGCCGCAGGCCCTGCCGGAGCCGCCCCGCGGCAGCTTGTCGTTCCGCAACGTCACCTTCCGTTACCCGACCCGGCTGGAAGTGGCCGCGCTGAAGGATTTCAGTCTCGAGGTCGAACCGGGCGAAACGATCGCGATTGTCGGCCCGTCGGGTGCGGGCAAATCGACCATCTTCCAATTGGCGGAACGGTTCTACGACCCGCAGGCTGGTTCTATCCGGGTGGACGGGGTGCCGCTGACCAGCGCCGATCCTGCCGCGATTCGCCGCCGCATGGGGCTGGTGCCGCAGGAGGGGGTGCTGTTTTCCGCCAATGCGCGGGACAATCTGCGTTACGGCGAATGGGATGCCAGCGACGATCAGATCTGGGAAGCCGCCCGTGCCGCCAATGCAGAAGGTTTCCTGCGCGATCTGCCGGACGGGCTGGACACATTTCTTGGTGAAGGCGGCGCGCGCCTGTCGGGCGGCCAGCAACAGCGGGTTGCGATTGCCCGTGCGCTGCTGCGCGATTCGCCGATCCTGCTGCTCGATGAAGCGACCAGTGCGCTGGATGCGGAAAGCGAACAATTGGTCCAGCAGGCGCTCGACCGGCTGATGGAAAACCGCACGACTCTGGTTATCGCCCACCGGCTCGCCACGGTGCGCAAGGCGGACCGCATTGTGGTGCTGGAGGGCGGACAGATCGTCGAACAGGGCACCCATGCGCAACTGGCGGACGCCGGCGGGCTGTATGCGCGCCTTGCTTCGCTGCAATTCGCGGCGGGCGAACCGGCCTGACAAGGGCCGGGAACGGCTTCTTTTTTCGATCAAGTTGCAATTGAAACCGACAAGCTGCAACTTGCCCCCCGAAATCGGGCTATCACTACCCGATTGCCATCAGGGCCGCCGGTAATCCACCGGCAGGGCCATACGACCGGGAGTCGCACTTAATGATCAAATCAATCCTCGCCATCGGGGGCAGCGCGATGGCGCTTGCACTCGCCACGCCCGCTCTCGCCCAGGATGGCGACAGCGAAGAAGCCGCCACGCCAACGATGAGCTTCGGCACCTGGGGCGTGGACCCCGCCGCGCTCGACCCGGCGCTGGACCCGGGGGATGATTTCTTTGCCTATGTGAATGCCAAATGGCTCGCGGCGAACCCGCTGCCGGCGGAATTCTCCCGCTTCGGCGCGTTTAATCTGCTGCGGGAAAAATCGACCACGGATGTGAAGGATCTGGTCGATGCACTGGTGGCTGAAAACCCGGCCCCGGGCACCTCGGAGCGGCGGATTGTCGACGCGTATCAGGCCTATGTCGATACAGCGGCGATCGATGCGGCAGGCATGGCCCCGATCAATCCCTACCTTTACCAGATTTTCGGTGCCAATTCGCTTGATAAGCTGGCGAAATTGTGGGGCCATGCAGGGATGCCGGGCCCGATCGGCGGCTTTGTCACGGTCGATCAGAAACAGCCCGATGAATATGTCACCTATGTCGGCAGCGGCGGGCTGGGTCTGCCAGACCGGCAGTATTATCTCGACGAGACGGAAAAGGGCGCCGAGATCCAGCAGAAATACCGCGATTATCTGACGTTCCTGTTCAGGGAAGCCGGCTTCGGCGATCCGGAAATGACTGCGCGCGCCGTCTATGATTTCGAAGACAGGATCGCCCGTGAAATTTCCTGGGACCGCGCCGTCAGCCGCAATCGCGACCTGACGTATAACGCCGTGACCTCTAGGGAACTGGTCGCCATGGCGGGCAAATTTCCGGTCCGCACGATGATTGATGAAGCCGGGCTGGGCGCATCGACCAAATTCGTCCTGCCGCAAATGCAGCCAACCGATGAAGAAGTGGCCGAATTGGGCCTGACCCCCGATTACGTGGCCAAGATTGGCAAAGGCACGCCGGGCATGTTTGAATTGCTGGCCGGCTATGATGTGGCGACATTGCAGGCATGGACGGTCGCGCGCCTGATGTCGGGCAACTCCTCCGTCATGCCGACCCGGTACGACGAGGCGAATTTCGAATTTTTCGGTAAGACCCTGCAAGGCACACCGGAACAGCGCCCCCGCTGGAAACGCGCCATTGCCGAGGTCGAAGATCAACTCGGTGAAGTGCTTGGCAAGAGCTATGTCGAGCGGAATTTCCCCGCCGAAAACAAGGCCGCGATGGATGCGCTGGTTGAAAATCTGCGCGTCGCCATGGGCGAAAGCATCGACCAGCTGGACTGGATGGGGCCGCAAACCAAGGTGGAGGCAAAAGCCAAGCTGGCGGCCTTCGATCCCAAAATCGGTTACCGCGACAATCTGGAAACCTATGACGGCCTGACCATCGTGCCCGGCGATCCGATCGCCAACCGCATGGCGGCGGCAAAATGGCAAATGCAGGACAATATCTCGAAACTGGGGGGGCCGATTGACCGCACCGAGTGGGGCATGCTGCCGCAGACGGTCAATGCCTATTACAACCCGACCAAGAACGAGATTGTCTTCCCCGCCGCTATCCTGCAGCAACCATTCTTCGGCATCACCGCCGACCCGGCAGTCAATTACGGCAGTATCGGCGGCGTGATCGGCCATGAAATGGGCCACGGATTCGACGATCAGGGTTCCAAATCCGATGGCACCGGCTTGCTGCGCAATTGGTGGGCGCCAAGCGATCTGGCCGCATTCACCCAGCGCACCGATGCGCTGGTTGCGCAATATGACGCCTTCTGCCCACTGGATGATGGCAAGACCTGCGTCAACGGCCGGTTGACCCTTGGCGAGAATATCGGCGACCTGGGCGGGCTCAGCCTGGCCTACCGAGCCTATAAATTGTCGCTGAATGGCAAGGAGGATAAGGTGATCGACGGGCTGACCGGCGATCAGCGTTTCTTCCTGGCATGGGCGCAGGTATGGCGTTCGGCGCAGCGCGAAGACAATGCCCGCCAGCGCCTGCGGACCGACCCGCACAGCCCCGAGGAATTCCGGGTAAACGGTGTCGTGCGCAACATGGATGCCTGGTACAAGGCATTCAATGTCACGCCGGACGATGCCTTGTACCTGCCGCCGGAAGATCGGATTTCAATCTGGTAAGATAGACAGGCCGAACCGCGAAAGGCGCCTCTTTCCCACCGGGAAGGGGCGTCTTGTCGTTTTTGCATTTGACTTGTCAGTACGCTGCGCCATGAGCAGCGCCCATGGATATGACACTAACCGCAATCCTGCTCGGCATTGTCGAAGGGCTGACCGAATTCATTCCGGTTTCCTCGACCGGCCATCTCATCCTTGCGTCCGAATTGTTCGGTTATGACGCCAATGAATGGGCGATGTTCAACGTCGTCATCCAACTGGGCGCCATTCTGGCCGTGGTGGTGCAATATTGGGGGACTTTCTGGAATGCCGGAATGGGCGTGCTGCGGCTGGAATCGGAAGGCCTGCGATTCGCGCGAAACATCCTGCTCGCATTCCTGCCGTCCGCCGTACTCGGCCTCGCGCTGAAAGATTATATCGACATCATGCTGGGCAGCCCCTCGATTGTTGCATGGGCGTTGATCGTGGGCGGTATCGCCATTCTCGGGATAGAAAAAGTGGCCAAGCCGGGCGAAAACGGCAGCGTGGCAGATCTGCCGGTCAAGCAGGTCCTGGGAGTGGGTTTCGCCCAATGCCTGGCGATGGTGCCGGGGGTCAGCCGGTCCGGTGCGACCATCATGGGCGCGCTGGCAATGGGTATCGGCCGCAAGACAGCAGCGGAATTCTCCTTCTTTCTGGCAGTCCCGACCATGATCGGTGCCTCCGCCCTGGAACTGGTGACCAAGGGTGATCAGCTTGTCGCCGGAACCAGCACAGTGGGCTGGTGGGAAATTGCGGTTGGCTTCGTGGTCAGTTTCGTGGTCGCGCTGGCCGTGATCCGGCTGTTTGTCGCCTATGTCAGCCGGCACGGATTTGCGCCCTTCGCATGGTACCGGATCGTGATTGGCAGCGCTGCGGTGATCTGGCTGATGATGCGCTGATTAAACCTTCGTCTGGTCTCAAAAATGGAACCAATCCTGCCGCACCATTGTTGATAGGGCATGGCACAAGCAGGACGTGATTGATGGGTTTGATAATCCTGGTGGTTTTAGGGGCGATCCTCGGCTGGCTGGCTACGATAATCATGCGGATTGATGACCAGCACGAAATTTTGCTGAATGTTGTGGTCGGCGTCGGCGGGGCGCTGCTATCCGGCATGGCAATCAAAAGTGATTCCATCATCGTTGGGATCAGTGCCGGCGCATTGTTGGTGGGTGTTGCCGGATCGATTCTGGGACTGATCCTGCTGAATGTGATCCGCCGCAATACAACCAACTAGGCTGGCTTGAACCGCAGACCTTAAACGGGAACAGCCCCGCTGCCGCGGCCGCCGCGCAGGAAATATTCCTGGGTGCCGCGCGACAATACATCATCGACATCGATAACCGCCGAATTGGCATAGGTAAACGAAGGCGGTAGGCTGCGGTAAAGCCGGTCGAAATCCCGCTCGACCGTCTGGTGGTACAGATCTTCGAAGCTTTCGATCACGAAATATGTCGGCTGCAGGTCATCGATCACGTAATCGGTGCGCATCACCCGGTCGACATTCAGCATGATCCGGTTGGGGCTCGCCGCTTCCAGCGCATAAACCACCTCCGCCGGGCCAGACAGAATACCCGCGCCATAGGCGCGCAATTCGCCCGCCTCCAGCATCAGCCCGAATTCCACGGTGTACCAATATAGCGCGCCCAGCGCTTTCAGCCGGTTATACCGCATCGCCTTCCACCCGGCGCGGCCATATTCCTGCATATAATCGGCATAGACCGGATCGGTCAGCATCGGCACATGGCCGAAAACATCGTGAAATACGTCCGGTTCCTGGATGTAATCGAAGGTTTCGCGTGTGCGGATGAAATTGCCTGCCGGGAAACGGCGGTTGGCCAGATGCCAGAAAAACACGTGATCGGGGATCAGCATCGGAACCGGGACCACGCTCCAACCGGTCATTGCGCCCAATTCTTTCGACATGCGGTCAAATTCTGGCACGCCGCCGTGACCCAAGTCGAGCTTTTCCAGCCCTTGCAGGAATGCACTTGCCGCACGGCCGGGCAGAACATTCATTTGCCGGGCGAACAGATCATCCCAGATCGCATCTTCCTCGGCCGAATATTCGGTCTGTTTCGGCTCCAGCCAATCATCGCCGAGATGCGCAGGCTTCTTCAGCGGCGCGGCAAATACCTCCGGCGGCATGTCGGGCAGAGCGCTAAAATCGCTTTCGGGTTCGATAATCGTGGCCATGATCGTGTTAAGTGTCTTAGCATCCGCAAAAGGCACTGACAATTGGATCACATTTAAGGGAAACACGTGTGGGAAAGCTGAAACGCAACGATTACGAGGAATTGCTGGAACCGCTGGAGGAACAGTTGGTGGCGATGGCGCGCTGGGCCAGGCATACCGGCGCGCGGATCGTGGTGCTGTTCGAAGGGCGCGATACGGCGGGCAAGGGCGGCGCAATCCGCGCGGTGTCCCAGCGGCTCAATCCGCGCCAGTGCCGGGTGGTGGCGCTGGCCAAGCCGGGCGAGCAAGAAATGACCCAGTGGTATTTCCAGCGATATATCGCCCATCTGCCCGCCGCCGGGGAAATCGTGCTGTTCGACCGCAGCTGGTACAACCGCGCAGGCGTTGAAAAAGTAATGGGCTATGCAGAGCAGGGACAGATCGACAGGTTTTTGGAAGTAACGCCGGATTTCGAACGCCTGCTTGTCAAAGACGGCATCCTGCTGTTCAAATATTGGCTGACCACCGATCAGGACAAGCAGGAAGAACGGTTGAAGGAACGGTTGGATGACCCGCTGAAACGGTGGAAACTGTCCCCCATCGATCTGGCAGCGCGCGGCAAATATTCGGAATATACCGAGGCCCGCGATGCGATGCTGGAGGCGACGCATAGCGACCATGCCCCGTGGACTCTGGTTGATTTCAACGATCAGAAACGCGGGCGCCTGACTCTGGTCCAGGATCTGCTTGACCGTTTGCCGGATACGAATGTGGAGCCGCCGCCCCTGGATTTTCCGCCGCTCGACCATGATCCGCTGGCAGAAAGCTACACGGTGCTAAAGCCGATCAAGAGTTTCAAGAATTAGCCTTCGCGCCTATGCCCGTTCAAACACCGCGGCCATGCCCTGGCCGCCGCCGATGCACATGGTTTCCAGACCGTAGCGGGCACCGCGCCGGTGCATTTCATGCGCCATATCCGCCAGAATCCGCACTCCGGTCGCACCAATCGGATGGCCCAGCGAAATGCCCGATCCATTGACGTTGAGCATATCCAGGCGGCTGTCATCCGCGCTCCAGCCCCAACCCTTCAGCACGGCGAGCACCTGCGGCGCGAAGGCTTCGTTGAGTTCGACCAGATCGATATCGTCCCAGCCCAGGCCGCTACGCCCAAACAGCCGCTCCACCGCCGGAACCGGCCCGATACCCATGCGCGATGGATCACAGCCCGCCGCAGACCAGCTGTGCAGCCATAGCATCGGTTCCAGGCCCAGTTCCTCCAATTTGTCTTCCGCCACCACCAGACAGGCTGCCGCTGCATCATTCTGCTGGCTGGCATTGCCTGCGGTTACCACGGCTTTCGGATTAGTGGACCCTTCCAGCGCGCGCAGGGCGCCGAGGCTTTCAAGTGTGGCATCCGCGCGGAAACCTTCATCCTTTGCAAAGACCGCCGGATCGCCGCGCTTTTGCGGAATTTCAACCGGCACCAATTGCGCATCGAATTTGCCTGCATCCCACGCGGCGGCTGCGTTCCGGTGGCTGCGGACGGCGTATTCGTCCGATGCTTCGCGGCTGATACCGTAATCCTTCGCCAGATTTTCGGCAGTTTCGATCATTCCGCTGATTACGCCGAACCGTTCGATCGGCTGGGACATCACTCGCCCTCGGGTCAGCCGGTCATGCAGCACCATGTCGCCAAAGCGCACGCCGCCGCGCAGATCGGTGGTGTAATGTTCGACGTTGGACATGCTTTCCACGCCGCCCGCCACCACTACATCGGCGGCGCCGGTCTGGACCATCATCGCCGCATTGACGACCGCCTGCAGTCCGGAACCACAGCGCCGGTCCACCTGATAGCCGGGGACTTCAATCGGCAGACCGGCAGCCAGCCAGCTCCAGTGACCGATTGCCGGTGCCTCGCCGCTGCCATATCCCTGACTGAACACTACATCGTCCACCCGTGCCGGATCGATCCCGCTGCGGGCAACCAGTGCCTTGAGAATGATCGCCCCCAGCGGCCCGGCCTCCAGCGGGGCAAGCGACCCGAGGAATTTTCCCACCGGTGTGCGGAGCGGCGAAACGATGGCGGCGCGGCGTAATTTCATGGGTCAGACCTTATCACTGGTGGCGACGATCCCGGCGTCGACCAATTTTCCGAATGCACCCGAACCCATGCCCAGG
Source organism: Pontixanthobacter sp. (assembly GCA_041741895.1). Classification (GTDB taxonomy): domain Bacteria; phylum Pseudomonadota; class Alphaproteobacteria; order Sphingomonadales; family Sphingomonadaceae; genus Allopontixanthobacter. Next base: position 15,192 of record JBGSJO010000129.1, on the reverse strand, counting down.
ATTGTGGTGAGCACTTCCTCGCTATGCTCGCCCAGATAGGGCGCGGGGCGCGGATCGGCGCGGGGGTGCGATGGCAGATTGGCGAAGGGGCCGGCAGCTGGATATGCAAAGCCGCTGGGATTGGCGGGCGAGGGGCCGAACAGCGGATTTTTGCCCACCAATTGCGGATCGTTCGCCGCTTCATGCATGGTGCGATACCGCTCGAATGTCGCGCCTGCCGCTGCCAGCCGTTCAGCCAGAACCGGGTAATCCACCTTGTCAGCAGCTTGTTGGAACAACGCAAACAGCTCATCTCGGTGGGTGAAGCGGTAATGATCACTTTTCGCAAAACTGAGGCCAAGGCGCGCTTCGATGCCCGCAATTTCGGCTGCCAGCCCGAACGCCTCGATCAGGCCCGCCCATTGCTTGTGAGTCAGCGCAGCAACCATGAAGCGTTTGCCGTCACGGCTGCGGAAATCGCGGCCGAATGCACCCCAGATTGCATTGCCGAGGCGCGGTCGATCGCCGCCGCGATAGAGCATTTCAGCCATCGCCCCGCTGTTGGCGACAGTGCCGATGGCGACATCGCCCAGCGGGATGCGCACTTCGCCGCCCTCGCCCGTCTGGTCGCGGTGCCGAAGCGCTGCCATCAGCGCGAAAGCGGTATAGGCACCGGTGATGAAATCCCACGCTGGCAGCACCTGGTTGACGGGCGGCGCGTTGTTCTGGTCCCATTCCTCCGGCCCGTTCATCAGCGGATAGCCGCTGGCGGCATTGACGGTGAAATCCATTGCCTGGCGCCCGTCGCCCCAACCCATGATCCGCACTGTGATCATGTCCCCGCGCACTTCGGCCAGCCGGTCATGGGAGAGAAAGCTTTGTTCGGGCACATTGGTAATCAGCTGGCCGGTCTTGCGCGCCAGTTCCACCACCAATTCGCGCCCTTCGGCGGACCGCAGATCCAGCGCGACACTCTTCTTGGCGCGGTTCAGGTTTTCCCATGACAGGGACCGGCCTTCTTCGGTCAGCTGGTAACGATCATAATCGAGGCCCCCGCCGATCTGGTCCACCCGGATCACCTCTGCGCCCATTTGCGCGCAGTACAGACCGGCAGTGGGGGATGCGACGAAGCTCGAAACTTCGATCACCGACAGGCCTGACAGCAACTGATACATTCAGGCAGCCGCCCCTGCGGCAAATTCGCGCAGCATATTCTTGGCGATCACCAGTTGCAGGATCTGGGTGGTCCCTTCGTAAATGGTGTAGATCCGGCTGTCGCGATAGAATCGCTCGGCCTCGTATTCCGCCAGATAGCCCGCGCCGCCGTGGATCTGGACACAGCGATCGGCCACCCGGTTGCACATTTCCGATGCGAACATCTTGGCGCTGGCCGCTTCGATGATCGCCTTGCCCTTGTCGGCCTTTTCGGACGCGTCGCGCAACATGCATTCGGCGGCGTAGATTTCCGTCTTGCTGTCCGCTAGCATCGCCTGGATCAGCTGGAAATTGGCGATTGGTTCGCCAAACGCCTTGCGTTCACTGGCATAACGCAGTGCGGTGTCGAGAATACGCTGGGCATAGCCGGTGGCGGCCGCCCCCACCGACAGGCGGCCATTGTCGAGGCTCTGCATCGCGGTGGCAAAGCCCTTGCCTTCTTCCCCGCCGAGCAGCGCATTGCCGGGCAATTTCACCTCGTCGAGATAGATATCGGCAATCTGGCTGCCCGATTGGCCCATCTTCCTGTCCGGCTTGCCGACTGAAATGCCCTGGCTGTCCATCGGCACCAGAAAGGCGGAGACATGGGCATTCCTGGGCAGGGCTTCCTGGTTGGTGCGCGCCATGATCAACCCAAGTTTGGCATGCGGCGCATTGGTGATGTAGCGTTTCGAACCATTGAGGACATAGCCATTGCCTTCGCGCCGGGCGGTGGTCGCCATCGCCGCACTGTCGGAACCCGAACCGGGTTCGGTCAGGCCGAAACAGGCGATTTCACCGGCGGCAAGTCGGGGCAGCCATTCGGCTTTCTGTTCCGGCGTGCCGGAATGTTTCAATGCCGAACAGACCATCCCGAGATTGATCGAGGCGATCGAGCGATAGGCCGGCAGCGCATAGCTGAGCACGCGGATGGTTTCGACATATTGCGGCACATTCATGCCCGAACCGCCATATTCTTCCGGCATGGTCAGGCCGAAGAGCCCCATTTCGCGCATTTCATCGATCAGATCATCCGGGATGCGGTCATTGGCGATGACACCGGCTTCTGCCGGGATCAACCGTTCGCGGACATAGCGTTTCAGCTGGTCGATGAACTGGCCAAAAATCTCTGAGTCCATACCGGTACTGGCCATTAATCTGTCCTATTTGACCCGCTGATGTGCAGGCGGGCGTATTTGGGGATGTTCAATCTGTCTGCGCCGGGCCTTCGGAAGATGGAGACGATTCCGTTTCAGGCATTTCCGGCTCCGGCGGAAGCTGGCGCGCATCGAGCATTTCAGCCGCTTCGTCGAGCGCCCGCGCTTCGCCCACGGTCACCCCGCCGGGGCCGGGATCATTATCTGCCTGGCCGCAGGCCGCCATCATGAAAATCGATGCGAGAGCCACAATCCGTTTCATTTCGCCACCATAGCGTGATGGATGAAAAGGAAAAGCGGGCGAATCGCTATCACGATTCGCCCGCTTCCATCTGTTTGCCGAAAGGTTCAAATTTTCAGCGTCTGGTTCAATTGGGCGCTGCGGGTGTCTTGGGAGCAGTGGGTGTGCTGCCCGTCATCGCCTGAATTTCTGCTGCGGCAGCCGCCGCCGCGTTCCCCGCAGCATCGGCCTCGTTTTCGACAGTTTCGCCCGGGTTTGTGGTTGCAGCTTCAACCGCATTGGCATCCGGATCGGCAGCGGGTTCTTCTACCACCGGTTCCATCGCATCGTTGGCGGGCATTTCAACGGTATCGGCTTCCGACTCGACCGATGCATCGTCGGAGCTGCCGCAAGCGGCCAGCGCCAGCGCGGAAAGCGAAGCGAAGGCGAGTGTAGTGATCTTGTTCATAAAAATATTCTCCCGAAAGTTGCCGCTGCCTTCTAGCGAGGAGCCTATGGCGGGGCAAATACCAATTCTCCACCGCCAATCGGGGTGCAGGGCATTCACCCCCCGGCGTGCATCTGCCATGGACTGCGCCATGCACGACCCCCAGTCTTATCCCCGGCCCGATAATGTCCCAGAGCAATCCCCAGCTTTGCAACAATCGCTGTCGTTGGACGATGCCAGGGTCCGGCTGAAAAGCATCTTCGGCTTCGACGAATTTCGCGGCCGCCAGCCCGAAGTGATGGAGCGGGTCCTGGCCGGCAAATCGACGCTGGCGGTAATGCCGACCGGCGCGGGCAAATCGCTGACCTATCAATTGCCCGCCACCATGATGCCCGGGACCTGTGTGGTGATCTCGCCGCTGATCGCGCTGATGCATGATCAATTGCGTTCTGCCCGCGCCAACGGCATCCGCGCCGCCACCCTGACCAGCGCCGATGCCGATTGGCGCGAAACGATGGACGCCTTTCGCGCGGGCCAGCTCGATCTGCTGTATGTCGCGCCGGAACGGGCGAGCCAACCGGGTTTTCGCGATATGCTGAATAGCGCGCCGATCGCCCTGTTTGCCATCGACGAGGCGCATTGCGTGTCCGAATGGGGGCATGATTTCCGCCCCGATTACCGTCAGCTCCGCCCGCTGATGGATGCTTTCCCCAAGGTGCCCCGGCTGGCGCTGACGGCAACTGCGGACGAACACACCCGCGCCGATATCCTAGCGCAGCTGGGCATCCCCAAAAACGGGATGATCATCGCGGGTTTTGACCGGCCCAACATCCGCTATACCATCCGCCACCGGGACAGCGCGGCCAAGCAGATCGAGCGGCTGATCGCCGAAATCCCCGGCCCCGGCATCGTCTATGCGCCAACCCGCCGCAAGGTGGAGGCGCTGGCCCAGCAATTGGCCAAGGCAACCGGCCGGTCCGTGCGGCCCTACCACGCCGGCCTGCCGGCAGAAGTGCGCAGCGCCAACCAGGCGGCATTCGTGGCGAGCGAGGATATGGTGATTTGCGCCACGATCGCGTTTGGAATGGGAATCGACAAGCCCGACGTGCGCTTCGTCGCCCATGCCGGGATCCCCAAGTCGATCGAAGCCTATTATCAGGAAACCGGCCGTGCGGGCCGCGACGGCGATCCGGCAACCGCAGTGATGCTGTGGGGCGCGGGCGATTTCGCGCAGGCCCGCCAGCGACTGAGCGAAACGCCGGAGGAAAGGCGCGGGGGCGAACGCACCCGGCTGGATGCATTGGCAATGTTGGTGGAGGCGCCAACCTGCCGCCGCGCCATCCTGCTGCGGCATTTCGGCGAAAGCCCGCCGGAAGCCTGCGGCAATTGCGACAATTGCCTGAGCCCGCCCAAGGTCGCCGATACTTCCGAAATCGCGCGAAAACTGCTGTCGGCAGTGTACCGCACCGGGCAGAGTTTCGGTTTCGGCCATATCCAGAAAGTGCTCACCGGCAATGCCGATGAACGCGTGCGCCAGCGCGGGCATGACCAATTGAGCGTGTTCGGCATTGTCAGCGGGGACGAGGCGGCGCTTCTGCAACCGCTGTCGCGCGCGCTGCAGGCCCGCGGCGCGCTGATTTCTACCGAACATGGCGGGCTGGCGCTGGGCGGCAATGCGCGTGCGATCCTGAAGGGCGATGAATCGGTCGAAATTGTCCTTCCGCCAAGGCGCGAGCGCGGCCGCAAACAAGGTATCAATGTGGCCAACCCGGTCGGTGACCCCCTGTTCGAAGCGCTGCGCGATCTCCGGCGCGATCTGGCGGCAGAGGCGCAAATGCCGCCCTATGTCATTTTCCACGATGTCACCTTGCGCGAAATGGCCAGCGCGCGGCCGTCCGACCTGGGTGAACTGGGCAAGATCGGCGGTGTCGGCGCGAAGAAGCTGGAGGCCTATGGGGACGCGTTTCTGGCGGTGATCCGGCGTTATTGACGGTTTCGGTTGACAATCTCTTTCCATGATATAATGATGATATCATATTTAATCCGAAGGAGTTTGATTGTGCCGGAAGAAAACAGGGGCCACAAAGGCAAGATGAATATCAGCCGCGAACGCGGATCGACCACCTATAGTGGGTATGTGCTGCTGCTGGTCCTGCTGGTCGTCACGGGGCTGGCGCTCTGGACGGTGATCGGCGGTGCGCCGCCCAATGGCGCGGCCAAGGCGGATAAGCTGATGTTTGCCGGCACGCTGGTCGGCTCGCTTCTGGTCGTTTCGACCATCGCCAGCGGGTTTTTCATGATTCAGCCCAACCAGGCGGCGGTCATCACCCTGTTCGGCGAATATCGGGGCAGCGAGCGGACCGAGGGTCTGCGCTGGATCTGGCCGTGGATGATGCGCAAGAAAATCTCCGCGCGGGCGCACAACGTCCATTCCGACCGCGTGAAGATCAACGATTTGCGCGGCAATCCGATCGAAATCGCCTGCAATGTGGTGTGGCGCGTGGCTGACACTGCGCAGGCCAGTTTCGATGTCGATGATTACAAGGAATTCGTCAGTATCCAGATCGAGGCAGGGCTGCGGACAGTCGGTGCGCGCCATCCCTATGACGATTTCGAGGGCGAGGCGGTAACGTTGCGCGGCGGAGCCGATGTGATCAACCGCGAATTGCTGGAAGAACTCAACGACCGGCTGGAAGTGGCGGGCATCGTGGTCGACGAAGCGGGCCTGACCCATCTGGCCTATGCCTCCGAAATCGCCAGCGCGATGCTCAAGCGGCAACAGGCCGACGCGATTATCGCAGCGCGGGCCAAGATCGTGCTGGGCGCGGTCGGCATGGTCGAGGATGCCCTCAACAAGCTGAGCGCGGACGGGATCGTGGAACTGGATGACGAACGCCGGGCGGCGATGGTTTCCAACCTGCTGGTCGTGCTGTGCAGCGAACGCGAAACGCATCCGGTGGTCAACGCCGGCTCGCTTTACTGAGCGCGGGCAGGCAGCGCGATGTCCAAAAAAGCCTTTGCCCTCCGCCTCGATCCGGCAGTCCATGCCGCGATCGAGCGGTTGGCGGCGGCTGAATTGCGATCGGCCAATGCGGAGATCGAAATGCTGCTGCGCGAGGCTTTGGCCCGGCGCGGGGTAAGAGTGGCGGCAGGCGAACCTGCCAAGCGTGGCCGCCCACCAAAGGAAACAGGTAATGCCTGAAGCTAAGACAATCTCCGGCGCCACCCCCGCGCCGCGTGATCGGCGACTGCTGGCGCTGCTGCTGACCCTCGGACTGGCCTCGGTCGCCACATTGGCTTTTACCCCGCTTGAACAGGCGCTGCCGCGAGGGATATCAGTGCCGCGCTTTATGTTGATGATCCAGCCGACTGTACTGATCATCGGCTTCGTCGTGCTCGGTTGGTGGGCCGCTCCGCGTGCGGGACTTGGCGCACCGGTGCTGTCAGCACTGTTGAACAGGGCCGACTGGCAGACCCCTCTGCGCCGCGCCATCGGACCAGCGGCTTTTGTAGCCGGGGTTTCTGCGGCGATCCTGGTGATCTATGGCCGGGCCACGGCAGCGGCATTTACCGACGCGCCCGATCTGCCAGTCGCGGCGATCACCCGGCTGACTTATGGCGGAATTGGCGAAGAACTGATCGCGCGGTGGGGCGTGCTGAGCGGCCTGATGGTCCTCGCCCTGCGGCTGGGCGCAAAGCCCGGCAGTGGCTTCTGGCTGGCCAATCTGGGCGCCGCTGCGCTGTTTGCAGCTGGGCATTTCGGGCTTCTGTTCATGCTGCTGATCAATCCGCCCGCTTGGCTGATCGCCGCCGTCTTTGCGGGCAATTTGATCCCGGCATTGGGGTTCGGCTGGCTCTACCGCCAGCGCGGGCTCGAAGCGGCGATGCTGGCGCATGGTGGCGCGCATCTGGGGGGCTTGCTGGCCGCTGGGCTAGGCTGGGTGTGAAGATGGTGGGAACGGTCCGCCAAGACCTTGTCCCGGCAAGAGACATCGCCAACACGTTGGTCGAACCTTAACTCTGGCCTGTTATGCCAGAAGCCATGAAGAAGCCCATTCGCCGTCCGCTGATCGCCGTGGCCGCTGCTGCGCTGGCCTTGTCCGCCACCTTTGCCGCCGCACAATCGGGCGCGCCTTTTACGGTGACTGAGACCGGACAGGCCTTCAACCAGTTGCAGCAGGCCGTAAACGCCATCGGCAATGGCAGCGGCACCATCGCCATCGCGCCCGGCACTTACCGCCAATGCGCGGTCCAGACCGCGGGCGCAGTAGCCTTTCTCGCCGCAGAACCGGGCAACGTGATTTTTGACAGTGTAACCTGCGAAGGCAAGGCAGCACTGGTCCTTCGGGGCCGCGAAGCCAGTGTCTCGGGGATCGTATTTCGCGGCATGGCCGTGCCCGATTTCAATGGCGCGGGCATCCGGCTGGAACATGGCAATCTGACCGTAGCGCAGAGCTGGTTCACCGACAGCCAGCAGGGGATCCTGACGGGCGATGACCGCAGCAGCCGGATCGTGATCGACAAATCCACCTTCTCCGGCCTCGGCACCTGCGAGGGATCAGGCGGCTGCGCCCATTCGATCTATATCGGCGATTACGGCCATCTGCGCGTAACCCGCAGCCGGTTCGAGAAAGGCAGGGGCGGCCATTATGTGAAAGCCCGCGCCGCGCGCGTGGAAATCGCGTCCTCCAGCTTCGACGACAGCGCGGGGCAGGAAACCAATTACATGATCGACCTGCCCGCCGGGGCCGAGGGCCAGATCACCAACAACTGGTTCGTCCAGGGGCAGAGCAAGGAAAATTATTCCGCCTTCATCGCCGTGGGCGCAGAGGGCAAGTTGCACAGTTCCGACGGGTTGAAAATTGCCGGAAATGACGCGCGGCTCGCGCCGTCGGTTCGCCGCAACACCATTTTCGTAGCAGATTGGTCGGGTGCCCGGCTGGAGATTGCCGACAACACTCTGGGCACCGGTCTGAAAGCCTTCGAACGGCGGTAGCTTCGGAACAATTGGCCCCGCCGCTGGATTATGTCTGTGAAGGAGCAGGCAAATGGCTGGCGGTTGGGCGCGCGATGGCGCGGTTCAGGATCAAATCGATGATACGGTGAGCGATGCAGTCAAGGCCGCAAGGTCGCGCATTCCGGTTGGAGAAAGTCCGGAATATTGCGACGAATGCGGCGAAGCAATTCCGCCGAAGCGGCGGGCGGCCCTGCCTGGCATCCGGACCTGCGTTGCCTGTCAGTCAGCTCGTGACAGCGCGGTGCGCCATTCGACCTTCAATCGCCGCGGCAGCAAGGATAGCCAGCTGCGTTGATCCGGCAAAGATGACCGGCTAGGGCGCTTGAACCGCGGCATCGGGATCGATCCGGCCCCAAGATCAGGAAATTTCATGGCCAATAGCCCGTTCGTCTGGCTGCAGCATCTTGCGCCGCAACATATCTTGTCACGCATGGCCGGATCGCTGGCGAATAGCAGGATCCCGTGGCTGAGGGATATGCTGATCCGCCGCTTCATCCGGGCCTATGATGTCGACATGGACCAGGCTGAGCGACCCGCCAGCTACTATTCGTGTTTCAACGATTTTTTCACCCGCGCGCTGAAACCCGGCGCGCGGCCGCTGGCCGTTGGCGGCGAGCATATCCTGTGCCCGGCGGACGGCGCGATCAGCCAATTGGGGCGGATCGAAGATGGCCGCATCCTGCAGGCCAAGGGCCAGAGCTATACCGCCGCAGAGCTGCTCGGCGGCGATGCAGCGTTGGCGGCCCGGTTCGACCGCGGTCATTTCATTACCATCTACCTGTCACCCAGCGATTATCACCGGGTCCATATGCCCGCAGCGGGAAAGCTGCGCCAAACCACCTATATTCCCGGTGATCTGTTTTCCGTAAACACTACGACTGCCGCCGCCGTGCCCCGCCTGTTCGCCCGCAACGAGCGGCTGGCCTGCATCTTCGATACTGCCCGGGGCGCGGTGGCCAGCGTGATGGTAGGCGCGATGATCGTCGCCAGCATCGAGACGGTGTGGTCGGGCCTGGTCAAGCCCCACGGCAAGCAGGTGATCCGCACCGATTATTCGCGGGAACAGGCGCCGCGATTGGAAGCGGGGGCGGAAATGGGCCGGTTCCTACTGGGATCGACCGTGATCTTGCTGTTCGAGCCTGGCAAGATCGAATGGCTGGACGGGTTCAAACCGCTGGACACGGTCCGCATGGGGCAGGCTCTGGCCCGGAAAATCGTGCCAGACTAGAGCATCGTGCTAAAAAGTGGTAACCGGTTTTCAGCTTTTTACGATGCGATAACTAAGATTAGCGGGCGACGTGCGTCAGATTTAACGCAGCCCGCTCTAGTCCAGCAAATGGCCTGAGCGGTCACGCTTGGTATCAAGGTAACGGGCGTTGTGCGGGTTGGCGGGCAATTGATGCTGCACACGTTCGGTGACCCGGACACCGGCATCTTCGAGCGCGACGACCTTGCGCAGATTGTTGGTCATCAGCCGTATATCGCGCACGCCGAGCAGTTCCAGCATCCGCGCGGCGGTGCCGAAATCCCGGGATTCGTCAGGCAGGCCCAGCCGCTGGTTGGCATCGACCGTATCGAAGCCCTGATCCTGCAGGCGGTAGGCACGCAGTTTGTTGACCAGCCCGATCCCCCGCCCTTCCTGCCGCATATACAGCAGCACGCCCCATCCGCCGCCGCGCGCTTCCTGCGCCATGGCCGCCAGCGCGGCATCCAGTTGCGGGCCGCAATCGCATTTCAGGCTGCCGAGAATATCACCGGTAAGGCATTCGGAATGTAGCCGGACCAGTGGCGCCCGGTCCGACATCTGTGTTCCGATCACCAGTGCGACATGTTCGCGGGTATCGTCCATGCTGCGAAAGGCAACGATTTCCGCATTTTCACAGGCCGCAATCGGCAGGTGGGCGCGAGTGGCAATGGCCAGTTTTGCCGGATCGGCCCACTGCGCTAGATCGCTCGCCGCTACCGGCTGCGCTTCGCCCGCATGTTCCGGGTCAACCAGGAAGGCGGGCAGGATTCCGGCCAGCCTTGCCAGTTCCAGTGCGGCCTCCGCTTCGTCCGGCCAGTCAATGGTTTCGGCCCGGAACGGTCCCTTCAGCGGGCTCGCCAGATCCAGCGCAGGATCGCCGATCGGGCGCGCGGAGGTGAGGGTAAACCTCTCTGCCCCGTGGATCAGCACCGGCGCATGCGGTGCAGCGGCTTCGCGTTGGTTGATCAGTTTGAGGGTCGCGGCGCGGGCTGACGAAATCAGCATCTGCGCGCCTTCGGCCCTGGCAGAAGCCGCGGTCTCCACCGGCAGCAGCACCGGCCCGCCAATCATTTGCAGCGGCCAGCCGTGGCGCAAAGCGTCGATCGCCTGTGCCACCCGGCGTGCGGGAGAGGGAGAAGGCGGCGCTCCGCTCAGAGTTCGAACTCCGTCACCAAGGGGACATGGTCGGACGGCTTTTCCCAGTCGCGGCAATCCTCGTAAACAAAGTGGCCCACTGATGTCGCCGCCAGATCGGGGCTGGCCCACATATGGTCGAGCCTGCGCCCGCGATCATTGACCCGCCAGTCCTTCGAGCGGTAGCTCCACCAGCTGAAATAGCGTTCCGGGTCCTTGATATGCTGGCGGCCGACATCGACCCAGCCATGCGCGTCCTGAAACCGCTTGAGGGTCTCGACCTCCAGCGGGGTATGGCTGACCACTTTCAGCAATTGCTTGTGGTTCCACACATCGCTTTCCAGCGGGGCGATGTTGAAATCACCGACGATCATGGTCGGGCCGGAAACAGTTTCGGCCCAGCGCGTCATCCGTTCGAGGAAATCGAGTTTTTGGCCAAATTTGCTGTTCTGGGCGCGGTCGGGAATATCGCCGCCAGCGGGGACATAGACATTTTCCAGCAGCATCCCCCGGCCCGGACCGAGCAATTCTACCCCGACGTGGCGCGCCTCGCCATTATCCTGCCAATCGTTGCGGGTCACTTCCTTCAGCGGAATCCGGCTGACCGTGGCGACCCCGTGATAACCCTTCTGCCCGTGCACCGCGTGGTGGGGATAACCCAGCGCGTGGAATGCATCGTAAGGGAATAGTTCTGCAACGGTCTTGATTTCCTGCAGGCACAGGACATCGGGCGCCTGCTCGGCCAGGAACCGTTCCACGATCGGCATCCGCAAACGGACCGAATTGATATTCCACGTAGCGATCTTGATCATGCGCGCGGGGATAGGGTGCCGCTGCGGCCGTGTCTATTGGTTTGGGTCTATCTGATTGGCTGATCGTTTGACCGGCTTAAAGTCGCGGCAGCCAGAGCGCGACTGCGCGACGGCCGGTCAGGCCGCCCCTCCCTCGGAGGCGTTCGCGCAGCGAACAGGCCGCGAGAGAAATCATAATCCCGATAAAAAACCCCCGCGCCGGGGGCATTGGCGCGAGGGTTTCCTATTAGCGTTCGTCACGCTTGTACGAGAGCGGCCTTGATAACGGCAGGACAACAGGGGGGAAACCTGCCGTTAGCCACCTCGTATTCGTAAACTAACCCTTTTTGGCTTTCTGGCCAATGAACAAACGACGGCGTCCTGTCGTATTTATACAACGTAGCATCGGTCAGGCGTTTATCGAGGGCGACGAGACGATTTGCGCGGATCATCATAGGTGAAGCTTTTTTCGCTCACCGCCAGACCATATTTGTGATTCCGCAGCTTTACCGTGGTCCGGTTGTTCTGCGAATCGAGCGCGACCCAATTGGTCAGCTGCCAACCGCCGGGCGCCGAGGCATTGCGGACGAAAATCATGGTGATTACACCATATTCGGGGCGCTTTGGATCGCGCACTTCAATGCTGATGACATTCGGATTGCCGGTCGGGATCAATTTGCCATATTTGGCAATGTCGCGGTTCGGATCGAGCAGTGCGCCGAGCGGGGAATCCTTGATCGGCCAGCGTTGCACCTGCTTCACATCGTAATCGACCATCGTCAGCGATTTGCCGTTCGAAACGATCAGCATATTGACGTCTTTTTGGTATTCGAAGCGGATCTTGCCGGGGCGTTTCAGTGTCATGATGCCGGTTACTGCCCGGCCCTGCCGGTCGGTCTGGACGAAATCGGCCTTCAAGGTCGAAATACCCCGGATCGCCGCGACGGCATTGTTGAGCTCGCTCTGTGCGGCGGCTACCGGCGCGGCGGGGGCAAGCATGGCTGCGGGCACGGCAAAGGCAACAGCGCCCGCGAGTGCGGTGCGCCAGAGTTTGCGTGGTGGCGATAGACGAAAAGTCGAGGTTGTAATGTTCATGCTCCGGCAACTGACAGCGAAGCGTTGAACGTCCAGTGAATTGATCCGCTGCCGGAAATTCAGCTTACTTGATCTTCGCTTCCTTGAACTCGACATGCTTGCGCACGACGGGATCGTATTTGCGAAACGTCATCTTCTCGGTGATGTTCCGAGGATTCTTCTTGGTGGTGTAATAGAAGCCGGTGTCAGCGGTCGAGACCAGCTTGATCTTTACAGTTGCAGATTTCGCCATGGCGGTTTCCTAATATGCGCTGGGTCCGCCGAAACTGTCCGAAGGCCCGAAAATACAACAGGCGACGCGCCCGAAAGTGGGGATCGCCGCCGTTCAAGTCGCGGCCATTGGGGTAGGGGCTGCAAAAAGTCAAGCAGGTTCGGATGGGCTGGCAGCCCGGCCATACGGACTGATCGCGGCCCTCACCATTCTACCTTTCCGCGATTTGCCTTCACTGTGCCGCGGTTCTTCTTGCCCTTGATCCGCGCTTCCTTGTTGATTCGGTTGACCCGGCTTTTTTTCCGGACCTGCGGTGCGCGCTGCGCTTCCTCGAGCAATTCGGTGATCCGTTTGCGCGCATCTTCACGATTCGCTTCCTGGGTGCGGTAACTGCGCGCGGTCAGGATGATTTCCCCCCTAGAGGTCATCCGGCTGCCCGCAAGTGTCTTCAGCCGGTTGAAAATGGCCGGTTCCAGCCGCAGGGCGAATACGTCCAGCCGCACTTGCACCGCCGTCGCCACCTTGTTCACATTCTGTCCGCCCGGGCCGGAGGAAGCGATGAAACTTTCTTCCATCAATGCCATGGCGCGGGGGACGATGTCAGACATCGATGGGGGCTGAATCTGCAAAACCGAGGCGGATGAAATCCGCCGGCATCGGCGCGGTGGCAGTAATGGCGGGTTTTCCTTCGCGCGGAACAATCAGCCCCGCTGCATGCAGCATGGTCCGGCCCCCGCATTTCTCCGCGCCCATCTCCTCGCCGGACGTGGGGCCATATACCGGATCGTTCAGCAGGGCCTTGCCAAGGCCTGCCTCCGCATGGATACGGATCTGGTGCGTGCGGCCGGTTTCAGGGCGAAATTCCACCAGAGTGTTGCCGCCCTGCACATCGACCCGACGCCAATGGGTAACGGAGGGCTTGCCCTTTTTTGCCGCAATCATCCGCCAGCCTTTTTCGGCGCTGCTGATCTTGGACAGGGCCAGTTCGATGGTGCCTGCCTCCTCCTCCAGTTCGCCCGCGACGATCCCGAGATAGCGCTTGATCACAAGCCGGTCCTCGAACGCCTTGGCGAAGCGTTTGTGCGCCTTGGGATTGCGCGCCAGCAACAGACAGCCGGAGGTATCGGTATCCAGCCGGTGGACGGCGGCGGGCGGGCGCTGGAACCCCAGCTTCAGGTCTTCGAAATGATCCTCCAGCGCAGCGCCGCCCTTGCGCGGACGGTCGATCGACAGGCCCGCAGGCTTGTCGATCACCAGCGCTTCGCCATCTTCGAACAGAATCGGGATATTCATGTCAATTTCGCTTTCATCAGGCCGCGGACAGCATTGCCCAGCAGAAATCCCTGTTCGAGATCGGCCATCTGCAAATTCACTTCGCGCGCCTTGCCCGCTTCGATCAGCGAATGCCGCAAAATTCCGGGCAGCAGACCCAGTTCGGCAGGCGGGGTCAGCAGGATGCCGTCCCGCTCGACGAAAATATTGGTCCAGCTGCCTTCGGTCAGCAGCCCGTCGTCGCGAAGCAGCAGCGCTTCCTGCGCGCCGTCATTGCGGGCCACGGCCAGCGCATCCTGATAGAACCCCCGGTCGGTGGTCTTGTGCCTCAATCGCCAGTCGCCGTTGTCCACCGGCAGGGGCAGCACGATGCATTCCAACGGCTGGGCGGGGGGATCGCCGAGTTCCTGCGCCTCCAGCGCGATGGCGCCGCTGCGCGCGAGCAGCAGGCGCACCTTTGCCGGTCTTTCCAGTTCAAAACACAGCGCCTGGATCTGGTTGCGGGTCTGGTGGCGGTCGAAGGCGAAGCCAAGTTCCGCCGCGCTAGCTTTAATCCTTTCAAGATGCAGTTCGAGCAGATCCATCCCGGCTTCCGGGTCGAAATGCATGCTTTCGATCAAATCGAACCCGCTGGCCTGCTGGCGTGCAAAGCCGCCTTTCAGGATCGATTCGCGCCATTCGGGCATCGCTTTGCTATCGGCAACAATTGCCGAGCCAACCCCCAGCACCGCGCTACCCTGATTATTTTCGATCGGAGTCAGGCGCAGTGTGCGAATGGCTACGTTGAAAGCAGCGTCGCCATCGGGGCCAATCCGTCCGATCGCCCCGCAATAGGGGCCGCGCGCGTCGCGTTCGGTCTGGTCCAGCAATTCCATCGCGTGGATTTTCGGCGCGCCGGTGATCGACCCGCAGGGGAAAATCGCGCGGATCAGGTCGGCCGCGCCCTTGCCGGGCTCCAATTGCGCCCGCACGGTCGATACCATCTGGTGCACGGTGGGATAGGTTTCGACCGCAAAGGGCGCTTCCACCCGGACGCTGCCGGCCGCCGCCACGCGGGACAGGTCATTGCGCATCAGATCGACGATCATCAGATTTTCGGCCCGGTCCTTTACCGATCCGGCCAATTCCTGTGCCAGAGCGGCGTCGGAGTCGGAATCCCGACCGCGCGGCCTTGTGCCCTTCATCGGTTTGACCTTGGCGCTGCCGCCGCGCAAGCTGAAGAACAATTCGGGCGACAGGCTGAGCAGCCAATGCGCGCCGTCATACACCATGCCGCCGTACCCCGCCTGTGCCGCGGGCCGCAGCGCCGCATACAGCGCGATGGGATCGCCGCGATAGCTGCCCGCCAGCGGAAAGGTCAGATTTGCCTGGTAGATATCGCCCGCCCGGATCGCGTCCTGCAGCGCGGCGAAGGCTTGCGCATATCCG
>JBGSJO010000128.1:0-13828 GCA_041741895.1 Pontixanthobacter sp. | reverse complement strand
CCAGTCTGGCATCGGCATTGCGTGCGGTGGCCGCCGCGCCGCCCGCGCCTGCGTTTCCACCGGCATATTGCGCGATTCGCGGATCATCGCGGCCGATCTGCGCCGCGCGCGGAAAAATCCCGAGATTGCCTGCCGCAGCCTGTTGGGCCTTGGTCAGCCGCTTCATATACCGCAGGTAAGGTGTCATCTGGGCCGACAATTCGGCGGGCATGACCGCTTCTGCAATGGCCACTGCTTCGCCCTCGTGTCCCAGAATGGCCAAGGCAAAGGCACGCGTCCGATATGCCGCAAGATCGCGCCGCTCAAGCAGGGGATAGAGCGTCTTTTCAAACGCCACACGGTCACCGGAGATTGCCTGGCTCAGCGCCATCCGGCGGACCAGTTCATCGCTCTGCCGAACCGCCAGGGCACGGGCATATTGCGCCTGCGCCGACGCCGGATCGCCCACCAGATCATAGGCCAGTCCTCGGTCTTGCGCGATTGCAGCGGTCGAAGCGCCAGCTTGCTCAGCCTGGTCAAACATCCGCAAGGCCTCGATCGGCCGCTCAGAGCGCACAAAAGCCCCCGCCAGCCCGAGTTTCACGCCCGGATTGCCGGGCGACAATTCGTCGGCACGGCCAAAAAACCCGATCGCCGCATCGATATCGTTCAATTGCAGCGAGGCATTTCCGGCATCGATCAACGCATCCAGATCACGGGAATTGCGCGACAGGCGCATCAACGCAGCGTTGAGTTCTTCCACCCCGGCAGGCGGCAATGGTTGCACGACAGCGCGTGACCCCGCCGCATCGCCGGCCTGCGCAGCCAGTGGAACTGCGAACCCCGCCATTCCGCAAAAACAGAGAAATTTGCCCCAGGCTGCAATAGATTTGCCTGCAGCGAATC
Organism: Pontixanthobacter sp.; assembly: GCA_041741895.1. Classification (GTDB taxonomy): domain Bacteria; phylum Pseudomonadota; class Alphaproteobacteria; order Sphingomonadales; family Sphingomonadaceae; genus Allopontixanthobacter. The sequence continues at coordinate 12,943 of JBGSJO010000128.1, read as the reverse complement.
TTGACACGATGTATTTCCTTTCAGCCGACCTCGGTCGAACATTTTCGGCCAAATGCTGACAACAACTCACCAAACGCCATTAACCAATTTCGGGTGAATAGCGCCAGAACGCCGGCCCGCAACCACCGTGCGACAGCCGGACAGTATGGCACGGTGACTGGCCAGAAAAACTGTCCCGCAGCGCGATGAACGCGCTGCGGGACAGTTTGCCAAATCATGCAATTACTGGTTGTTCTGACGGCCCAGGAAGCGGGGGATGCTCAGCGAACTGCTTTCACCCGAATCGTCGTCATCATCCTCATCGTCCCGGACTGACGATCCACGAGACAAATTGGCCATGCGTTCGAACAAGGTACTGCCAGTGCTCGACGTGCCGCCAGAAACCAGCCCGCGCCGACGGGTGGGATCGTCCTGCGCATCAGTTTCATCCGAATGGCCGACATTCACCGATTGACCGGCGTCGAGCAGCAATTCGTCTTGCGATGGCCGATCCTCCGGCGGTAGCATTTCCGCCGCTTCAGTAGTCAGATCAAGCAGTTCTTCATCGGACCTTTCCCGTGCCGTGACCCCCCCCGTTCCGCCGGCAACGCCGATGCTGTCATCGTCCGCAGGTGCGGACAGCCCGTCTTCTTCATCGCCCTCATCGTCGGCTTCGTAACTGCGAATCCCGGCGAGCGGATCGACAATGCCGTCAACATCGCCGTCGTCTTCGAAATCGCCTTCGTCTTCATCATCGAAAGATCCCAGATTGGCAAAGCTCTCTGCGGTTTCAGGAGCCATCTCCTCGGGCAATTCGTCATCGCCAGGCAATTCGAGGACGGGGCGTTTTGGCGCGCGCGAACTGCCGAGAGATAGCGAGGATCTGTCGACCTGGGCCGATTCTCCGCCCCCGTCGATCCCGGTAGCCACCACGGAAACGCGGATTTTGCCGTCGAGATCTGGATTGAACGCAGAACCCCAGATGATATTCGCATCTTCGTCCACCAGCTCGCGAATATGGTTAGCAGCCTCGTCCACTTCGAGCAGCTTCATGTCTTCGCCGCCGATGATCGAGATGATCACGCCCTTGGCGCCCTTCATCGATACACCGTCGAGCAGCGGATTGGCGATTGCGCGTTCAGCCGCGTCGAGCGCGCGATTTTCACCTTCGCCTTCGCCGGTGCCCATCATCGCCTTGCCCATTTCGCTCATGACCGAGCGGACATCCGCGAAATCGAGATTGATCAGGCCGGGCATGACCATCAGATCGGTGATCGAACGCACACCCTGCTGCAACACTTCGTCAGCCAGGATGAAGGCTTCCTTGAAGGTAGTATCGGCCTTTGCGATCAGGAACAGATTCTGGTTGGGAATAACGATCAGCGTATCGACATGCTTCTGCAATTCCGCGATTCCGGCCTCCGCCGCGCGCATCCGGCGGGTGCCTTCGAACAGGAATGGCTTGGTCACCACACCCACGGTCAGCACGCCCTTGCGCCGGGCCGCCTCTGCAATCACAGGTGCCGCGCCGGTGCCGGTGCCGCCGCCCATGCCCGCAGCGATGAAGCACATGTTCACGCCTTCCAGCGCATCTTCGATCTCGGCCACGGTTTCTTCCGCTGCCGCCTTACCCACTTCGGGCCGGGCGCCTGCGCCAAGGCCGCCGGTGATATCCGGGCCGAGTTGGATCCGCTGTTCCGCGACCGTATTGCTGAGTGCCTGCGCATCGGTGTTCGTGACAATAAACTCGACGCCTTCGATCTGGGCCTGGATCATATTGGCGATGGCGTTGCCGCCTGCGCCGCCCACACCGATCACGGTAATGCGGGGACGCATGTCATCCGTTGCTGCGGGACCGATGTTGATGCTCATTTGACTTCCCTCCAAGAGGTATAATGCTTGTAGAAACCTTGTGTTTTAGCTTGGCACAAAGTGAATCGCGGTTGCATAGCACGCATCCGCTTATCCACAGTGGTTAATTCAGTACGCATTCTTGCTGCCCTGCCTAAAAATATTCTCTTACCGCCCGAAACACCCGATTGAAGATTTTGAAGCCGGAATAATGGGCGGTCAGCTGGTGTTTCGACCCGATCGATCGGATATCGACCGGATCATTCGCGGCGTAGATGCATAGCCCCGCCAAGGTCGCAAAACCGGGCGTTGCATGCGCTTCTGGTAACCCCCTCAGCGCGGGCGGTTTGCCAATCCTGACAGTCCGCCCGAGCGCACTTTGCGCAAATTCGGCAAATCCCGCGAGTTCGGCCCCGCCCCCGGTCAGCACCACCTGGTTGCCCACCGCGCCGGAAAAACCCAATTCCTTGAGCGAGCGCCCCACTTCATCGGTCAACCGCGAGAGTTGCTGTGTCACCACGGATACCAGTTCAGCGCGCGGGATGCGGTTCTGTTCGTCCGCCCCGCGAGCGGCCGGGCCGGAGCTTTCCTCGCCCGGGCCATTGACCGGGATCATCTCCCGGTGATCGGTCGGGCTGGCGATAGCAGACCCGGCAACGCATTTCAGCCGCTCTGCCTGGAACCGGCGAATACCGAAGGCAGATGCAATCGCGTCGGTAATATCCGCCGAACCGAGCGGGATGGCGCTGAGACCCAGCAGCATGCCCTTGCGGTACACCGACACATTGGTCACTTCGCCGCCGATTTCGATCAGCGCGGTGCCCAGTTCGCGTTCTTCGGGCGTCAGGCAGGCATATCCCGCCGCGACTGGCGCGGCCACCACCGATTCCACCTCCAGATGCGCGTTCTGAACCGCTTCGATCAGATTGCGTACCGGCGCGCCATCGGCCAGCATCACATGCACATCCACCCGCAGGCGTTCGGCATGCAGCCCCTTGGGATTGGACACGTCGTTCGCGCCATCCAGCGTGTAATGCGCCGGTTGTGCGTGCAGCACCATCCGCCCGTCTGGCTGGATATTATCGCGCGCGGCGATCAGCAGATGTTCAATATCTTCTTCTTCGATCCGCCGGCCGCCGATATCGATTTCAACTTCGGCGATCCGGCTGCTCAACCCTGCCCCGGCGCATCCGATCCAGACGCTCGAGATGTTTGTCCCGGCGTTCTTTTCCGCGCGTTCCACCGCATCCCGAATGGCATAGGTGGCGGCGGCCATGTCTGTCACATAGCCGCGCTTGATCCCCTGGCTGGCGCGGTGGCCCGATCCCAGCACAACCATCTCCCCGGTTTCGGAGACACCCATGATCATCGCGGAGATCCGGAAGGACCCGACATTGACTGCACCAAACACGCGGCTGATCCGCGGCATCGCCATTAACTGCCCCCACCAATCTCGAGTTCTTCCTGCGCGCGCCCCGGCACCCGCATGTAAATCCGCCCTGACGCGCGCATATCGAATGTGGCGACCTTGCCGCCGAGCATCCTGCTGGCACCGTCCAGCTTGGCAAAGGCGATCAGGGCGGCGGCGGATTCCGTGCTGCCTTCGGGCAGCGCCAAGACCTGCCTGGTATCAAAAGTCAGATCCCAGCGCCGGTTGCCCACCCATTCCGCCGCGATCACCTTGGGTTTGAGCGCGGGCGCTGCGTCTAGCAATGTGGTTAGCTGTTCGACTTGCATCTTCGCACCTGGTCCGGACACGGTCAGCATGCCTTTGGCATTGGCTTTTGAAATCGGTTCCAGTTCCGCGCCCGTGGCATCGATCAGCACCAGCCGGTCTGGTTTCGCCAGCACGGCATGCGGTTTGCGTTCCACAATATCGATCAGCAAAGTATCGGGCAATTGCCTCGCAACGCGGGCATCCTTTACCCAGCTGAGCTTAAGCAGATCGGCGCGGACTTCCTGCAGATCGACCAGCGGCATCGGCTGGTCCTGCTTTGCCAGCACGCTGTTATAGACCTTCGCATCATTCATCCGCTCGACGCCTGTCACCGTGACCCGGCGCACCACAAAACCGGCATCGGATGCGATACCGGCAATCTGTTGCTGCGCCATCGCCGGCACGCCGGCCAGGCTGGCGACAAACCACGCCAGCGCCGCCGCCCCGCCGAGGATGATCGCGAGGAATATCCGGTGCAATTGTTCTTCGGTGAACGGCAGGACAGACATGGCCGCATCCATCAGGGAACTGGTCTTTGCCCTGACCCGCCGCGCATTGTTGGCGCGGTTGGTCGAAGCGACCGATCGCCGCACTCCTTTACCGCCCCGCTTAATCGTCGCCATCAGCGCCCCCTGCATTGACGGTTGCAAAATTTCTCATCGCTTCGGCGACAATCGCCTCCACCAGATCGGCATAGTCCATCCCGCAATGGCGCGCCTGTTCCGGCACCAGGCTCAGCGGGGTCATGCCTGGCTGGGTGTTGGTTTCCAGCACGAACAAGCCCGCTTCGCCTTGCTCGTCATCCCACCTGAAATCGGTGCGGCTGGTGCCCTTGCATCCCAGCACGCGGTGCGCGTCGAGCGCATATTTGCAGCACAATGCGGTGATATTTTCAGGTATCTCCGCCGGATAGATATGGTCGGTCATCCCGTCGGTATATTTGGCATCGAAATCATAGAAACCGGATTTGGGTTTCAATTCCGTCACCCCCAGCGCGCGCGGCCCGTCGGCGCTGTCGATCACGGCAGTGGTCAGTTCCAACCCGCGAATGAACGGTTCGGCCAGAAGCGATCCGAATTTCTGCCACGGCCCTTCGGCATCGCGGCGGATCGGGTTGCCGCAATTGCTCTGGTCCGTAATGATGGCCACGCCCACGGAAGATCCTTCGTTGACGGGCTTCAGCACATAGGGCCGCGTCAGCGGGTCCGCTTCGTATAATTCCTCGCTCGCGACAATCCGCCCGCCGGGCATGGGAATTCCTCGGGGTACCAGCATCAGCTTGGTCAATTCCTTGTCGATCGCGATCACCGAGGTAGCCAGGCCGGAATGGGTATAGGGTATGCCCATCAGATCGAGCATGCCCTGCACAGTGCCATCTTCTCCCGGGACGCCGTGCAGCGCGTTGAACACCACATCGGGCGCGGCATCGGCAATGCGCGCGGCGACCTGCCGGTCCATGTCGATCCGCGTCACCTTGTGCCCGCGCGATTCCAGCGCATCGGCCACGCCGTTGCCGCTCATGAGAGACACGGGCCGTTCGTTGGCCCAGCCGCCCATCAGCACAGCGATGTGGAGTTTCTGCAAAGTCATTACGGCCTACCCACTCGCTTGATCTCCCATTCGAGCGCCACGCCAGAATGCGCGCGGACCCGGTCGCGGACCAGTTCCCCCAATCCTTCGATGTCGACGCTGGTCGCATCTCCGGTGTTGATCAGGAAATTAGCGTGCTTCTCGCTCACCTGCGCTCCGCCGAGCGTCAGGCCCCGGCACCCGGCTTCGTCCACTAGGGCCCATGCCTTATGGCCATCCGGATTCTTGAAAGTCGATCCGCCGGTCTTGCTGCGCAGCGGCTGCGATTCCTCGCGGGCCTGCGCAATCCGGTCCATTTCCGCGCCGATTACCTCCGGATCGCCAGCTTGGCCCTGGAAGCGGGCGGAAATGACCACCGCGCCTTCGGGCAAGGCCGAATGGCGGTAGCTGTAATTCAGGTCGCAGGCAGGCAGGCGGATACAGTTTCCGTCCGGCATTACCACGTCGCAATCGATCAGTATGTCAGCCACTTCGCGGCCATATGCCCCGCCGTTCATCCGCACAAATCCGCCAACTGTGCCGGGAATGCCGCGCAGGAATTCGAGGCTCGCTATGCCCGCATCGCGTGCGGTGGAAGACACCAGAATACCGCTCGCCCCCCCGCCGCATTCCAGCACATGGTTACCCAGATCGGCAACTTTGGAGAATGCCTTGCCAAGCCGCACTACGACCCCGGGCACGCCGCCATCACGGATGATCAGATTGGAACCAAGGCCCAGCGCCATGACCGGCAATTGCCCATCCAGCCGTTCCAGAAATTCGCGCAAATCGTCGGCATCAGCCGGTTCGAACAACCAGTCAGCTGCTCCGCCTGATTTGAACCAGACCAGCTTGGCCAAGGGAGCCTGAGACGTCAGCCGCCCGCGAATTCCGGTGATCGGGACGGGTGATGTTACGCCGCCTTCCACTTCGGAATTCGGCGCGGAGCCATCGTCATACATCGCCCAATCATCGGGTTGATGCGGCGCGTTCATTTCACGCCAGCTTTCAGTTGAGCCTGCACTGCATCGGCCAGGCCCGCTGCCCATTTCGTAATATCGCCCGCGCCCAGGCACACGACCATATCACCTGGCTGCAGCATCCCGGCCAATTCTCTGGCAAGGTCTTCAAGTCCGGAAATCGTGGAGGCAGACCGGTGACCACGTTCCTTCAGGCCGGACACCAGCGCTGCGGCATCCACGCCTTCGATCGGGTCTTCGCCTGCGGCATAGACCGGCGCGACATAGACGATATCGGCATCATTGAACGATGTCTGAAAGCCTTCCAGAAGATCATGCAATCGGCTGTAACGATGCGGCTGGGCGACCGCGATAACGCGCCCGGCAGCCTTTGAGGAACTGGTGGTTTCCCGCGCCGCCGAAAGGACCGCGGCGATTTCCACCGGGTGATGCGCGTAATCGTCGATGATCGTCGCCTTGCCGCCGCCGACCGCCACTTCGCCGACCTTGGTGAATCGCCGCTTGACCCCGCCGAACGCGTTGAAGCCGTTGCAGATTACTTCTGCGGGGCAGCCCATTTCCAGCGCCACCGCCACCGCGGCCAGCGCGTTCTGGACATTGTGCCGCCCCGGCATGGGCAGGTGGATATTCTCGATCCGGCGCGTGGTCCCGTCACGTTCGCGCAGGACCACGTCGAAAGTGTTGCCGCCTTCTTCGGGCCGGATATTTTCGCCGCGAAGATCGGCCTGCGCTGAAAAACCATAGGTCAGCACGCGGCGGTCGCGAACCTTGGCGATGACTGTCTGCACCTCGGGATGGTCGATGCACAGCACCGCAACCCCGTAAAACGGCACATTCTCGATGAATTCGACGAAGGCATCCTTCACCGCATCGAAACTGCCGTAATGGTCGAGATGTTCGGGATCGATATTGGTAACCACCGCAATCGTGCCGTCCAGCCGCAGGAAACTACCGTCGCTCTCGTCCGCTTCCACCACCATCCAGTCGCTGTCACCCATCCGGGCGTTGGACCCGTATTGGTTGATAATCCCGCCGTTGATGACAGTGGGATCGATCCCGCCAGCATCGAGCAAGGCCGCGATCATCGACGTGGTGGTGGTCTTGCCATGTGTCCCGGCAACCGCGACTGTGCTTTTCAGCCGCATCAGTTCAGCCAGCATTTCCGCGCGGCGGACCACGGGAATGCGGCCTTCCAGCGCGGCGGCAACTTCGGGGTTGGTGCGGCGCACGGCGGTAGAGGTGACCACCACTGCCGCATCACCGAGGTTTTCGGCCGCATGGCCGATGGTGATATGCATCCCGCGCGCGCGAAGGCGTTCTACACTCGGGCTTTCCGCGATGTCGCTGCCCTGCACCTTGTAACCGAGATTGTGCATCACTTCGGCGATGCCGGACATGCCGATACCGCCGATGCCGACGAAATGGATCGTCCCGATTTCGATGCCGACACCCCTCACGAGGCGTCATCCCGCGCTGAGCCCTGAGCTATGCGTTCCCCCTGCGAAGCGGCACGCGGGTTATTCCCGCCGACGCGGATCACGTCCATCAGCTCCGCGCCGCCGAAACTTTCCACCAGATCGGCCAGATCGGATGTTGCCTTGGGCCGTCCGCAATTCCATGCCGCATGGGCCGCAGTGGCAAGCGTTTCGGGCCGCTGCGCCATCGCCTGGATCTGCTTGGCCACCTGACCTGGGGTAAAATCGCCCTGCCGGATGGCGCGCGCGCCGCCTGCCTTTACGATTTCACGGGTATTGTAATGCTGGTGATCGTCGGTCGCGATCGGCAGCGGGATCAAAATTGCCGGGCGGCCCACTGCGGTCAATTCCGCAATGGTAGAGGCGCCTGCGCGACCAATGAACAAATGTGCATCAGCCAGCCGGGCGTCCATATCTTCGAAATAGGTGCCAAGTTCGGCGGGAATGTCGTGGCTGCTGTAGCGTTCGCGCACTGCGTCGAGATCTTCCGCGCGGCATTGCTGGGTGACCTGGAGGCGGGACCGCAGCGCCGGGGGCAACATTGCCAGACCATCCGGCACCACTTCGGACAAGATGCGCGCGCCCTGACTTCCGCCGGTTACCAGCACCCGCAGCAACCCGTCTTCGCTGAAGGACGGGAAGGGTTCGTCGCGCAGGGACAGCACGCTGCCGCGCACCGGATTGCCAACCAGATGCACCTTTCCGGCATGTTTGCTTTTGAGCCGCCGCACATCGGGATAGGCCGTGGCGATTGCCTGGACCCGGCCCGCGAGCAGCCGGTTGACCCGGCCGAGCACGGCATTCTGTTCATGCACGATACTGGGTATTTCCGCAAAAGTTGCCGCCAGCAGGGCAGGCAGTGCCGGATAGCCGCCAAAGCCGACGACCGCGCTGGGCCGGAACGTCTCGAACAGGCGCAGCGCCATACTGCGGCCTTCGGTTACGGCGCGCGCGCCCTTGATCCAGCTGAGCGGGTTCTTGCCGAATCGGCCTGCGGGCAGGACATGGGCGGGCAGGAAATCGGGCTTGCCCGGAATTTCCGCGCCGCGCGCGTCGGTGATCAGCGCCACGTGATGCCCGCGCCGCTCCAGCTCGCTGGCCAGAGCGAATGCCGGAATCAAATGTCCTCCCGTTCCGCCCGCGGCGAGCACATAATGGCGGTTCGCATCGCTCATGCGCGATCTCCCTTTGCGGAACTGCTGTTGGCTCGGCCCGCGATACCTACCTGGGTGTCGGACAGTAATTGCCGTAGCCCAGGTGTTTCCCGTGTCAGGAACGGATTGCGGCGCGTAATCGCCAGCAATAATCCCGCAGCCAGACATACAGCGATGGTTGACGATCCGCCATAGGATACCAACGGTAATGTCATCCCTTTTGAAGGGAAAAGTTGCAGATTGACCAGGATATTGATGAAAGCCTGCCCGCCAATCTGGGTGGCCAGCCCTGCCGCCGCCAGCACCGTGAACAGATTTTCCTCGTCCACCAGCCTGATCAGCACGCGGACAATGATCGCCAGATACAGGATCACGATAATCGCGCAGGCGATCAGTCCGAATTCTTCGCCGATTACGGAGAAGATGTAATCGGTATGCGCCTCCGGTAATTTCATCTTGCGTAGGCCAAGCCACAGCCCGCTGCCGGTCCACCCCCCGGCAAGCAATGTCCTTTGCCCCAGATCGACCTGATCGAAGGCCGTTCCCCCGCCAAAGAAGGAATCGATCCGGTGGCGCGCATTGTCATACAGGAAATATATCGCCGTCACCGCGGCGATGCCTGCCGCCAGAACCCCGCCGATCCGCTGGACCGAAATGCCCGATAATGTCAGCAGGACAAACCATACGCCCGCAAACAGGATCGTATCGCCGAAATTGGGCTGCATCATCAGCAGGGATGCGACCAGCAGCATGACGCCAGTCGCAATCCACATCACCGGCAAGTTAGGATCGCGCAGACGCCACGACCAGATCCATGCCAGCCCGATCGCAAATGCAGGCTTCAGGAATTCCGATGGCTGAAAACTCATCCCGAGATTTATCCAGCGCCGTGCCCCGTTAACCTCCGTCCCGATGATTGGAACCAGGAACAGCAGACAGATCATCAAACCCGCCAGCATGACCCCCAGCCGCCGGGCATTTTCGCGCGCCAGCATGGATGCGGCGATCAGGGTGATCAGGCCGAGTATCTGCCAGCGGATATGGGCAGAAAAGAAATACAGATCCGGCAAAGTGACGTCGGCAGTCGACAGACGTGACGCGCTGGCCGGCGATGCCGCAGCTACGGCGGCCGTGCCGATCGCCATCAATGTCAGGATCAGGAACAGGAGCACCCGGTCGATTTCGCGCCACCAGATACGCAATTCTGCGCGTTTGGATTTGCGGAACTGGTCGGGGGACTGCGGACGATCCCCAGGCCGTTTTCCGGCCTGCGGGATATAAGGCTGGGAAGAATTCATTCCGCATCACCGCTGGTCAGCGCCGCCACGATGCTGCGGAAATGTTCGCCGCGCTGTTCATAATCGAGGAACTGATCAAAACTGGCACAGGCCGGTGACAGCAGCACCACATCGCCCGGCTTCGCTGCGGCAATGGCGCGCTGTACTGCCTCGCACAGCAATTCGCATCGTTCGACCCTGACCTGGTCGCCAAGCCATTCGGCGAAGCGTGGACCGGCTTCGCCAATCGTATAGGCCGCCGCGACATTGCCGAGGTAGCGTGCGCAATCACCCAGCCCGTCTTCCTTCGCCAGCCCGCCAACGATCCAGTGGATGCGAGGGTTCGGGTCGGGCGGGAATGCAGCCAGGGCCGGCGCGGTCGATGCCTGGTTGGTGGCCTTGCTGTCGTTGATGAACAGCACGCCGTCAAATTCACCCAGCCGTTCCATCCGGTGCGGCAGGCCGGTGAAACTGGCCAGCGCCCCGCGCCACTGCGCCTCAGTAACGCCTAATTCTTCTGCAATTGCCACAGCGGCGGCAGCGTTCTCGAGATTATGCGGCCCTTGCAATGAAGGCCAACCGCCCTGCATCGAAGAAATTGCCTCGCGGTCGATCGGAGCCGCGCGTCCGGCCGGACGCCGAGCCTGTTCCTCGACCATTACCGCGCAGGTTGGCGCGTCGTCCATTCCGAACACCGCAAACTGATCGCTGCCCTGCATCGCGAACAAGCGGCTTTTCGAAAATGCATAATGGTCAAAGCTGTCATACCGGTCGAGATGGTCGGGCGTGATGTTGAGCAGCGCAGCAGCTTCGCACGCCAGTGAACGCGTCAGGTCAATCTGGTAGCTGGACAATTCCAGCACATAAACGCCCGTCCCCGCTTGATTGGGCTCCAGCGGTTCACGGCCCATGATCGACAGCCCAATATTACCGGCCATGCGTGCGGGCAATCCGGCGCTTTGCAGGATATGGCAGACCAGCGCCGTGGTGGTCGATTTGCCATTCGTGCCGGTAATGCCGACGACCCTGTGCGGCGGCAGAGCGGGTCGGGCAATTGAAAACAGTTCGACATCGCCAATCAGAGGCACGCCGAATTTCGCCGCACGGTCCGCGATCGGATGGGTATTGATCGGGACGCCGGGGGATACCACCACGCCGTCAAACCCGGTAAGATCAATCTCCAGCGGATCTGCCAAAATGGCGCGCCCGGCCAGTTTGTCGCGGGCTACGTCCTGCCGGTCCCAGGCAGTCACCTGCGCGCCGCTCGCCAGCAAGGCTTCTGCAGCGGCCAGCCCGGATCGGGCAAGGCCTAGAACGGCGTAGCGTTTTCCGGAAAAGGCCGAAGAGGTAATCATGATGCGGTCATCTGAGCTTCAGCGTTGCCAGCCCCATCAATGCGAGGACGATGGAGATGATCCAAAACCGGATCACGACGGTGGATTCCTTCCACCCCAATTGTTCGAAATGGTGATGGATCGGTGCCATACGGAAAATCCGCTTGCCCGTCCGCTTGAACCAGAGCACCTGAATGATGACTGACGCCACCTCCACCACGAACAGCCCGCCGACAATCAGCAGCACGATTTCGTGATGGGTTGCCACCGCAATCGCGCCCAAGGCTCCGCCAAGCGCGAGGCTGCCGGTATCGCCCATGAACACGGCGGCGGGCGGTGCGTTGAACCACAGAAATGCCAGCCCTGCGCCCATGATTGCCGCGCAGAAAATCGCCATTTCGCCAGCGCCCGGCACATAGGGGATACCGAGGTATGCCGAATAATCGACCCGGCCGACCAGATAGGCGATGATCGCGAACGTACCCGCGGCGATGATCACCGGCATGGTCGCCAGCCCGTCCAGCCCGTCGGTCAAATTCACTGCGTTGCCGAAACCGACCATCACGGTGGCGGCGAAGATGTAATAGAATGGCCCCAGCGGAATTACCCGGCCGGAGAAAAACGGCACATAGAGATCGGTATTGATCTGGCTGACAATCAGCCATGATGCGACCCCGGCCACGGCAAATTCCATCAATAACCGGACCCGACCAGAAACACCCTTGTGGCTGTTCTTGGTCACCTTGTCATAATCATCCAGAAAACCGACGAAGCCGAAACCGGCGGTAACCGCCATGCAGGCCCAGACGAACGGATTGGTCATGTCCATCCACAGCAACATCGACAGCAGCAGCGCGATCAGGATCATCAGCCCGCCCATGGTCGGCGTGCCAACCTTGACTTGGTGGCTTTGCGGGCCATCGGAACGGATCGGCTGCCCCTTGCCCTGCCGGACGCGAAGCATGGAGATGAATTTGGGGCCGATGATCAATCCGATGATCAGTGCCGTCATCAATGTCGCGCCCGCACGAAAGGTTTGGTAGCGCACGAGATTGGCGATCCCTTCGAAGCCCATCCATTCGGCGATCAGGTAGAGCATTCAGCCTTCCCGGCTCCCAAATTGTTGATCCACGAAACGGGTTACGAGCCCGCCAAGACCGACCGAATTGGAACCTTTGACCAATATGGCGTCACCGGCGGTGATGCCATATTCCTCCAGCGCCGCAATCGCCTCAGCAGGACCTTCGCAATGCGCGAAGGAAAGGCCCTTGCCAAGCGCATTCACGCCGCCTTTCCCCAAGTGTAATGCAAGGGCGCGCATTTCTTCGCCCACAAGAATTGCGAAATCGACATTAGCCTCGGTTAACGGCTCGGCCAAATGTTCGTGAAATTTGGGGGCAAAATCGCCCAGTTCCTTCATCGCTCCCAGCACCGCGATGCGCCGCGTGGCCGGTGTCTGGCCCAGCGAGCGCAAGGTTGCCCGCATCGATGCGGGGTTGGCGTTGTAGCTTTCGTCGATCAGCAGCGCCTTACCGCCAGGGGCCTTGCTCCGGTGGCGGGCGCCGCGGCCTTTCAGCCCGCCCATTTCCGCCAGCGCCAGCCCTGCC
>JBGSJO010000127.1:0-11084 GCA_041741895.1 Pontixanthobacter sp. | reverse complement strand
TCGTTAACGCTCAGGCGCAGCATTCGGGTTTGAGCCGAATTTCCGAATTGGCATGTCAATACCAACGCCAGATTGAGAATTGCCACGTGACGCTTTTCTGTGGGTTAGCGTTTTTGTTAACGATTGATGATTCCGCCCTGCGCAATTCGCCCGATGCTGCTGTCATCGATGCGGTTCCTCTGTATAACTGCGCAGATGTCTGTTTTACGGAGAATCCGCATGAAAGCCTTGAACTTTCCCGGCCTGTCTGCGCCTGCCCGGATATGCCGGTCCGGATTGCTGGCTCTGGCCCTGATTCTGCCGTCTGGTGTTGCTGCGCAAAATGCGGAAAAAACCGATACGGTTACCGACGATGTGCTGGGCGCTGCCACCCAGCCGCTCGAAGACCTCAATCTGCGCAGCGATGATATTCCGACAATCCTGATCATCGCGCAGGCAGCACCTTATGAACTGGCTGCGGTGACGGGCCAGAAGGATGCGGCTGATTGCCAGCTTATCCGGGACGAGATTGGTTTGCTGGAAGAAGTGCTCGGCCCCGATGTCGATCAGGAAGCCGAGAAGGAAGATCTGGCGGATAAGGGTCTGCGGGTGGGCGGCAGCTTGCTGGGCGGGCTCATTCCGTTTCGCGGCGTAGTCCGCGAATTGAGCGGCGCGAACGCCGAGCGTGCGAAGATCAACGCTGCAATCTATGCCGGTATAGCCCGCCGTGGCTTTCTTAAAGGCTATGGACAAGGGATTGGCTGCGTCTGGGTAAAAGAAATTTCGGTTCAGCCCTCCGAATAAGCGCCCGTTTAATTGTCCGGGAATTCCCGAAGCTTGAGTTGCGGGGCCCCGACCTTCTCAATTAGCCGGAACCGGCCCGCAATGGGGCTTCTTGGCGAGAGCGATCGCGCTCCACAGCTGTGCAGCATTGGATTCCGTTTCATGGCCCACCGCCTGCCCGTAGGGCTGCGGAACAATCTTTCCGCCTTCCATCCGCCACGACCACAGTTCTGAACCCTGCATCGACCACGTTTGCTCGATTGCCAGCGAGATCGCCTCGTTTGCTTCCTCAAGCAAGGCGCGGGTGCGGGCTGACAGATTGGTCCGCGCCAGCTGGCATCGGATTCCCGCCTTGAGCAGCCCTTGCTGCCAGGACCAGATGACTGTCCCATGATACCGCGTGTTGTCGAACATCGCTGCACGGCCGGACCCGGCGTATGCCGGATTGGCAACCAGCATGCCGGCATCGGTCATCAGGCCTGATGGAAACGGCGCGATGACTTGCCTTAGCGCAGCCTGCACCGCGGCGTCATCTGGCTGGAGTAGTAGGAGCAGGAAGCCCACATCGGAATGCATCACCCGTACCGGACGCCCCGCCACGTCCAATGCCAGCGCCATGAAGCGGATATCTTCCTCCGCAGCTGGTTTGGGTGCAGCAATGCCGGTAGCTTGCTCGAATGCTGCCAGCTGCGCCTGAACCTCCCCGCCCGGCAGTGATACGGCGAACAGCGGCGGTGCTTCTGTCGCCCAGACTTTCGCCATCGCGGCCATTGCGCCGAGACCTGCTTCCTGCGCACCATGTTCACGCAACAGGCCGCTGTGGATCAGGCGGTTTCCGGCTTCAAGCGCCGCGGGAACCAGCGCTGCATTGATGCTGAAAGAATAGCGTCCATCCCCGCCCAGGCCGTTCTGGCTGTCACGCCAATCGCCCACCGTCAGCCCATCTTGGAGAGGAACCAGTCGTTCGATCGCGGGATCGGCAGCAAAGGGTCCGGCACGCAGGGCGACATGGCCAAGATTGCGCAGGACAAGCTCGCCAAAGGATATGCCGGAGCGATCCTTGCGCGCCAGAAAGGCGGCTGCGCGCGTGCGGCCTTCGTTCGTGTCCAGCAGATAGGCGGCAAGCACCGGCGCCAGCATGAAATCATCGTCGACCATCTTGTAATCAAGCACCGGTTGCCGCGCATCATGCCCGGGCCTGCCGATCAGCGCAAATTCGCCGATGTCTTCCTCATGGGCAACTTCGCCCTCGAGATTGAGCCGTTCGAGAACTGCCCCCAGCCCTGCCTCGATCGGTTCGGGCCTCAGTTCACCGATCATCAGCATCAACGTCATCAGCGTATCGCGCCCGAAATAGGTGTCATATTGCCACGATCCGGCGAGCAGTTTTTCGCGGTAGGCAAGGAACGCCGCTGCCTGTTGCAGAGTGCTATCATGGTCGGGGTGCTTGAAAATCTCGTCAAGAGTCAACGGCGTCAGCGGTTCATCGCCGGTCATCGCCGTGATCCTGAGCCGCAGCCCGCCCATGCGCGATGACAGGACGACCGCGCCATCGCGCATTTCGGCCCGGCCGTTAAGCACCGTAATCGCCAGCGCATAACCGGGCCCGCCATCGAGACGGCGCCTTTGCCAGCTGACTTCTCCGCCCGAAATGACTGCCACAGCTTCAACCTCGGCCGGAATGGGATTGCCGTAACCATAGTCCCTCAGCACCCGGACACTTCCCAGCAGCGCGCGGGCAACGGTGAGCCTTGCGGTATCCGCCTCCAGTTCGATCACGATCCCGCGGCGCAGACTTCCGTCAGGCTGAACCTGGTGCGCAGCCCGCAGCGGCGCGGCCAATCGCCACTCGACCGCCTCCTTCAGCCACAGGCCCGCCCCGCTATTGTCCGCCGGAAAGGCGAACACCAGCCGGGCGGCGGGGCCGGAGCGCAGAACCGCGTGTGCAGCAACAGGGCCATCACGGAAGAAATGGTTCTGGATGCGCCCTTCGGAAATCGAGAAGCGCAAGTCCGGAGCCGCATCGGCTCGCGCGCCGAACAGAAGCAGGCAGAAGATGGCCAACCACCTCACCCGCGCAACCCTGGAATACCGGGGGCAGGAAATATCGATGTTCCCAGAGTTCCCATGCCCGATCTAAATGGCCGAAAACGCTTCGATATCCCGGATCCGTCCGGACACGACCAGTTCGTCTTTCGGAAAGATGATTGTGTCGGGCACCGCATGGATAAAATCCTCTCCTTCGCGCTTCACGCCGACCACGGTGACACTGAATTTCTTGCGGCATTCGCTGGTTACCAACGGCAATCCCACGATCACCTCCGGCGCGGCCAGCCTGGCGATGGCAAATTCGTCGCCGAAGGAAATGAAATCGAGTAATCTTTCGTTGAGCAGATGCGCAACGCGCTCGCCCATCCGCTGCTCGGGAAAAACCACGTGATGCGCGCCGGTACGCTCGAGAATGCGTGCGTGTTTCTCGTTGGTCGCCTTGGCCCAGATATTCTTCAGCCCGAGGTCGGACAGCGCCAGCACCGTCAAGACGCTGGCCTCGATATCGGTGCCGATTGCAACCACCGCGGCTTCGAAATCTGCAATTCCGAGCCGTTCGAGCGTCAAGGTATCCGTGCAATCCGCTTCGACCACCTTGGTCAGGCCGGACGCAAATTCCTGCACTAATTGCGGGTTGGTATCTGCCCCCAGAACTTCATGCCCCATGCGTTCCAGCGTTCGCGCAACCGCACCGCCGAAGCGCCCGAGCCCAATGACAATTACGGGCCTGCGTTTGTTAGCCGACAATCAGGTTCTCCTCGGGATAGCGAAAGGGCCGCTCGCGCCCACCCATGGCAAGCGCGGTGGCGACGGTTATGGTTCCAACTCGCCCGACAAACATTAGCGCAACGATAACGATCTGGCCGGTTGGTGGCAGGTCGGCAGTGATACCGGTGGATAGCCCGACAGTCGAGAAGGCGGATATCGTCTCGAACAGGACAGCTTCAAGCGGGAGGGTAGTGATCGACGCGATATACACTGTTGCTACGAAGATCAGCGTTGCAGCAAGCACGGTTACCGTCAAAGCCTGACGCTCGACCGCATGGCCGAACCGCCGCTGGAACAACCCTGCATCGCGTCGGCCGAGGATTTCTGACAGGACAATTGCGAACAGGACAAAAAAGGTTGTAATTTTGATCCCCCCGGCCGTGCCCGCGCTGCCGCCTCCGATGAACATCAGGATATAGTTCACCATCAGCGTCTGATCGTTGAAGGCTCCTACATCGAGGCTGTTGAACCCTGCGGTGCGCGGCATCACCGAATGGAATGCGGCGTTGAGTAGCTTCGCCCCGAACCCCAGGGGGCCGAGCGTTTCGGCATTCTGCCACTCCATCGCCAACATCGCGGCAAACCCGGCCAACAGCAGCGCGCCTGTCCCGCCAACGGTCACTTTGCTATGGAGTGACCATCGGCGCCAGCGCAGTCGATTGGCGCTGATATCCTGCATCACAGGAAAGCCGAGCGCGGTAAGGATCACGGCCAACATGATCGGTATCAGAATGACCGGATCGGTCTGATAGCCGATCACGCTGTCCGAATGAGACGAGAATCCAGCATTGTTGAAAGCACTGACTGAATGGAAAACTCCGTGCCAGATCGCCTCTCCAGGCGGCATGGCATAGAAAGTCATCATCCGGACGGCCAGCACAAGCGCGACCACCGCTTCAACCGTGATCGTAATTTTCAAAACCAGCTTGAGCACAGAGGCGGCATCACCCGTTTCCAATAGGCTGCGCTCCACTTGTGTTGCCATGCGTTCGCGTAGTCCGAAGCCCCGCCCTGCCATCAGCCCGAACAGCGTAGCCGCAGTCATGATCCCGAACCCGCCAATCTGAAACAGCAACAGGATGGTCAATTGTCCGAAGAACGACCAATAAGTCGGGGTATCGACAACGATCAGGCCGGTGACCGCGACTGCGGATGTCGAAGTGAACAGTGCGGTGAGGAAGGGCGCACGCACTCCGTCCGCAGCCGCGAGGGGAAGGCTGAGAAGCAGTGTTCCGATTGCGATCGCGCATAAGAACAGGCCCGGTATCAGGCGAATCGGATTGTGTAGGCCCTTCATGCGAAACGCCTCTGCGCGGGATATCGGGACGAGTAAAGCGCGGTAATTCCGGGGAGATGGCGGTAATTCCGGGGACGCCGCGTAATTGATGTAGTCACTCTCTTGGTTTGAACGGTGTCGCCGGTTTGGCGCTCCAGAGCAGGAATTCCAAGGACAATATACTTAATTGTAAATGCGGCTCAATATCCTGCACGTCACCACGAATAGCATGTCCCCTCTCCCAATCCGAAACATTTTCCTACACTTATCCGGCCTGCTAGCGCGGCGGCGCGTATTGAAGGCTCTTTGACATGTGAAGATTGGACTTGCCGCAAACATGGCTTGGCCTCGCCGCGCGCCTCGGCATTACGCGGCGTTGTAGGAAATTTTCGGATAGCGCGGCGTTACAGGATTTTTATTCTCTCAGGGACCGAATGTGTCACCCTGACCCCATCAAAACCGCAGAATGCCGCGGGTTCTGGCTGCAGACAGCAAATGTTGGATGTGTCACCCTGGCCAGGTGCGGCTTTCTGCATTCCAGCCGGCTGAATAATCCGGACACCAAACGGGCAGGATGACCCCTGTCACCCTGCCCGTTTGGTATTACGGTAAGGAGTTTGCTGCGGCTTAGCCCTTGACGGCTGCGGCAACCTCCGCCGCGAAGTCGCTTTCTTCCTTCTCGATGCCTTCGCCCAGCTGGAAGCGGACGTAATCGGTCAGGGTGATTGCGGTTCCGGCATCCTTGGCTGCCTTGGCAACCACGTCTTCGATCGATGTCTTGTTATCCATCACGAACACCTGGCTGAGCAGCGCGTTTTCCTTGGCGAATTTCTTGATCGCGCCATCGACCATCTTGGCCTGCACTTCGGCGGGCTTGCCGCTTTCGGCCGCCTTTTCCGCCGCGATTGCGCGTTCGCGTTCGATCAGGCCAGCGTCGAGCCCCTCAGCATTCAGCGCCTGCGGAAATGCCGCCGCAATATGCATGGCCAACTGTTTGCCCAGCGGTTCGAGGACATCGGCACCCGCTTCGCTTTCCAGCGCAACAAGCACGCCGATTTTGCCGAGGTTGGTTGCCGCGGCGTTGTGCACGTAAGGCACCACGATACCGCTGCCTACCGAAACGCTCTTCAACCGGCGAACCTGCTGGTTTTCACCAATGGTCGCGACATTGTCGGTCAGCTTGTCCGCCACCGTGCCACCGCCGGGATAGGCAGCAGCCTTGAGCGCGTCGACATCGTCGCCGGCCACGTTCAGCGCGGTTTCGGTCGTCTTTCGGACGAAATCCTGGAACTGGTCGTTCTTGGCCACGAAATCGGTTTCGGAGTTTACTTCGACCGCAACACCGGTGTTTCCCGAAACGGCAACGCCGACCAGCCCTTCGGCAGCGGTGCGGCTCGATTTCTTCTGGGCAGCGGCCAGGCCCTTGGCGCGCAATGCGTCAACCGCGGCTTCGACATCGCCATTGGTGTCGTCCAGTGCCTTCTTGCAATCCATCATGCCAGCGCCAGTCTTGTCGCGCAGGGCCTTTACGTCAGCGGCAGTGTAAGCAGCCATCAGATGTATCCTTCTTAAAATGATTTCGAGCGCCGGACCGTCAGCTTGTGACTGGTCCGGCGCCCTAATTCGCAAATGTGACGGTTCAGGTTCCTTGCGGCACCCGGGCCGTTCTCAGGCGGTGACTTCCGCCGGTGGTTCAGCCATTTCGCCCACATCGACGCCGGAATCGACAACTGCACCGCCCTTGCCCGCGATGACCGCATCGGCAATCGCGTCGCAATACAGGCGCACAGCACGGCTGGCATCGTCATTACCCGGAACCGGGAAGGAAATGCCCGAGGGATCGACATTGGTGTCGAGAATCGCGACCACGGGAATACCAAGCACGTTAGCTTCCTTGATGGCGAGTTCTTCCTTGTTCGCGTCGATCACGAACATCACGTCAGGAATGCCGCCCATGTCGCGGATACCGCCAAGTGACATTTCCAGCTTATCGCGTTCGCGGGTCAGCTGGAGGATTTCCTTCTTGGTCAGGCCGGAGACTTCGCCGGACAGCTGTTCTTCCAGCGTCTTGAGACGCTTGATCGAACCGGAAATGGTCTGCCAATTGGTCAGCATCCCGCCCAGCCAGCGGTGGTTGACGAAGTGCTGGCCGCTACGGCGCGCGGCTTCTGCAATCGGATCCTGCGCCTGGCGCTTGGTACCAACGAACAGGACCTTGCCGCCTGCGCGCGCGGTGGAAGTGACGAAATCAAGCGCGCGTGCGAACAGAGGCACGGTCTGTGACAGGTCGATAATGTGAACACCGTTGCGGGCGCCGAAGATATACGGCTTCATGCGCGGATTCCAGCGGTGGGTCTGGTGGCCGAAATGCGATCCGGCCTCGATCAATTGCTGCATTGAGACGGTAGGTGCCGCCATAAGATAATTCCTTCCGGTTGTTCCTCTGGAAAGCTGGAACCCGTTGCGGCCAAGGCGAACCTTTTTCCCCGCGTCAGGCACCGGTATGTTGGCGCTTTCCATGTGAATTTGCCCGCTTCGACCCCGCGAATTTTCGAAGGGTTTCTTGGCGGACGCGGCGCTTTAGCGGGCAGTTTGCAAAAATGCCACCCTCTAATATCGATAAAGAGGGAATTCGGGCGCAAATTGCGCTTGACAGCGCGGAACAAATAGGGAACATTAGCTTTACTGCGGAACAAAACCGCCGCGCCAAGTTTCTCCACCAGTTATCCACAGCCTGTCAATCAAGTTTTACCATACCGATTGTGGATTGGAATTGAAGGTTATCACGATGCTGGGTTTTCTGATTGTCAACTTGTTCACCATCGCAGCCGCCGTTGCAGTGGCTGTTTTGACCGGCAGCACCATAAAAGGCGCGCGGGCTTACCGCGAATTGAGCGCGCGCGGCGGGGAACGGTACAATTCAATAATTTTCACGATCGAACAATTCGAACGGCTGCAGGCAGAACCTGTATTCCGGATGCGGCACGTCACCCCTGCAACTGTGTTAAGCCCGATGGTTCGCCGGAAAGCGACTGCGCTGCCCGTTGCCGCTTGATCCGGCCGTATTTGACCATGCCGTACGGCATTAGTGCCATGTAGACGCCCGAAATCGATGCCAGCGTCCACCATGGCTCCAGCAACAAAGCCGCGAACACGATGCCAACCAACGCAATCAGCTCCAGCCGAACCTTCCGGCGCGGCCTGATAGAAGTCCAGCTAAGGGTCGCGACATTGGAAATCATCAGGAATGCAATCAACGCCATCCAGATGGCCATCGCTACCGGATTGCGAAATTCTTCATAGCCGGTTGCCATCCACAGGTAAAAAGGAAGAAACGCTAGCCCCGCCCCGACCGGCGCCGGAACACCCGTCAAAAAGCCGGCCGATTTATGGGGCTGTTCATCCGTATCGATCTGCGCATTGAAGCGCGCCAACCGCAGGGCGCAGCAAATTGCGAAAGCAAGTGATGCAAACCAACCGATCCGCGGGATCTCCTGCAGCGTCCACAGATACAGGATCAATGCCGGAGCCATCCCGAAGGACAGCGAATCGGCCAAGCTATCCAGCTCGGCTCCGAACCGCGATTGTGCCTTCAGCAGGCGGGCGATCCGTCCATCGATCCCGTCCAGCACGCCAGCCAGGATCACTGCATAAATCGCCTCTGGCCAATCGCCGGATATTGCGAAACGTATTCCGGTCAGGCCGGAACACAAGGCGGCAGCCGTGATCGCATTAGGCACCACGGCACGCAGCGACAGCCCTTTCGGTCCGCGCCGGGCCTGCAGGTATTCATCTTCGGCAGCCGTGGGGCCAATCCGCGCATCATCGGTCAATGCGCGATACCTTCCAACAATTGCTGCCGACCAATCTCGGCAAGTATGGTTTCCCCGGCGACCATCTTTTGACCGATCATCACCTTGGCATCGGTGTCTGCGGGCAAATAAACGTCAACCCTGCTTCCAAACCGGATCAGACCGACACGCTGCCCCACGGCCACCATATCGCCGGGCTTGACGAACGGCACGATACGCCGCGCAATCAATCCCGCGATTTGGGTGAAGCCGATCGCAACGCCATCGCTGCGTTCCATCAATATGTGCTGCCGCTCGTTCTCTTCGCTAGCCTTATCCAGATCTGCATTCATGAACTTGCCGGGAATATAGATCAATCGTCGCACCGCGCCGCTGATCGGTGCGCGATTGATATGGACATCAAACACGCTCATGAAAATCGATATTCTGGTAACCTTACCCTCAGGCAAACCGATCATGCCGGTCCCATCGTCCCCCTGCAGTTCTGCAGGCGGATCAACCTGTGCAATCATGGAAACCAGACCATCGGCCGGGGACACGATGTAGGCATCGTTCTGCGGCACCACCCGCTCAGGATCGCGAAAAAATGCAAAGACCCCGCCGCTCAGCGCCAGCAAGGGCCAGCCGACCAACTCCCAATCGAAAATGAGCAGAAACACCAAGCTGACTGCAACGGCAATCAGACCAAATTTTCGTCCTTCCGGGTGGATAGCAGGCCATTGCCATGCTGCATCGCCCCGGCCTTTATTGTCGAGAAGTTCTCCAGCCATAGGTTACACCTAGGGGTTGAGGCGGTTTGCGACAAGCGTTCACATTCTATTGTCATTGAAAATGCTCACTAGACCCGCTTGATCGCGGAGCATTCCCACCAGTCAGCCGACTTTTTTGACAAACACGGTGCCGGCCGAATATCCCGCACCGAAACTGCATATCAGGCCGATGTCCCCTGCCTGCAAATCATCGCTATGCAGATGGAATGCAATGATCGAGCCAGCGCTTGAGGTATTGCCGTAGCTATCCAGTACCATCGGGCTTTCGTCCGCTCCGGCGTCATGACCCAGCACCCGGTGCGCGATCAAACGGTTCATACCGGCATTTGCCTGATGCAACCACAATCGACGCAAGCCACCGGGGTCGATTTCCAGGCGGTCAGCTTCCGCCAGGATCATGCTGGAAACCATTGGGACGACTTCCTTGAAGACCTTGCGGCCTTCCTGGACAAACAATTTGTCGGCAGTGTTCGCATTGTCCGGATCGGCCCGGTTGAGAAAGCCGAAATTATTGCGGATATTATTGGAAAACACCGTTTTCAGCTTTGTACCGAGAATGTCCCAGTGCACCCTGGGTGCAATCGAAGCATTTTCCACCAACACTGCGGTCGCGACATCACCGAAGATGAAATGGCTGTCCCGGTCGCGCCAGTTCAAATGTCCGCTGGTGATTTCAGGGCTTACGACCAACACCGACTTCGCGTTGCCGGAGCGGACATAATCAGCCGCCGTCTGGATTGCGAATGTCGCAGATGAACAGGCGACATTCATATCGAACGCAAACCCTTCGATACCCAGCGCCTGCTGGATTTCGATTGCCAGCGCCGGATAGGCGCGTTCCATATTTGACGCAGCGCACAGAACCGCATCGACATCGGCCGGATCGCGCCCTGCCCGGTTCAGCGCCTGCTTGGCGGCGATCACGCCAATTTCCGCCATCATCGACAATTCGTCATTGGCGCGCTCTTTCCACCGCAGAGACATGATTGCGGGATCGAGTATCGGCTCCTTGGCCATTACGTGGCGCGCCTTGATACCGCTGGCCTTCTCGATAAATTCAACCGAGCTGGGCTGAAGCGCCGCAATCTCGCCATTCGCGATTTCTGCCGCATTTTCCTGATTGAACAAGGCGACATAGGAATTGAAGCTAGCGACCAATTCCGCGTTCGAAATGCTTTCCTTGGGGGTAAACAGGCCGGTAGCGGAGATCACTGGATGGTTGGTGTGTTTCATGCCAGCGGAATATCTTTACAGCTTGCCGGGGGCAAGGCCTGTGGACATTTGTGATCTTAAGTATCGACGAGCGAAACATTGAAGCAAGTGGTGGACAGGGCTGGATTCGAACCAGCGTACGCTTACGCGGGCAGATTTACAGTCTGCTGCCTTTAACCACTCGGCCACCTGTCCACTTGCTTGCCAGTTACGGAATTAACCGCGGTTTTGGCTGCCCCGTTTCCGGAGCCATCAGGCCGAGAGGCGCCCCAATGGCGAAGCGGCGCTTGCCTGTCAATGGGGCGACTGGCATGGCCCGGCAACAAGCAGCATTTCACGGAGTTCCTACTATGACAGACCGCAACGCCGACCCCACGCCTGATCGCAAACGGGCATTGCGCGGCCGGGCGGGCCGCATGCAGGGCGGCCGCGGCA
>JBGSJO010000126.1:0-10837 GCA_041741895.1 Pontixanthobacter sp. | reverse complement strand
TTGCTGGCCTTTCATCTCTACCCCCGGATAGCAAGATTTCTGTGCTTTCTCCGAGCAACGTAGCAATATATGGTTAAACAATTGAAAAGGTGGGACCGGCATCGACCGCTCGCAAACTGCACCAGCCATACAGTAAATGAGGCCGATAGCGCGCCTAATTGATCAACCGGTTGGCCCGCAACCGATCGACCGCAAGATCAATAAAGGCGCGTACCTTTGCAGAGGCGCGCCGGCCTTCCGGATGAACGATCTGGATTGGCAATGGCTCTTGTTCGAAATCAGCCAGCACCGTCTGCAACCGGCCCGACACAAGATGCTCGCCGATCTGGTAGGAAAGCACTCGCGCCAATCCCCATCCTTCCAGAGTGGCGCGAATGACCGCGTCGTAGGTGCTGCAGAACAGCCGCGGGGTTACATGGACTTTATATTTCTGGTCCTGTCCGAAGCGCCAGTCTAGCGCAGCAAAGGAACCTGTGGCGGTGGTAATGCTGTGGTGCGCCAGATCCGCAGGCTTCTGGGGAATGCCGTGTGCGGCGAAGTAGGCCGGAGCGCCGCAGACCACTTGCCGCACCTTGCCGACTAGGACCGCGCTCTGGCTCGAATCCGGCAGATGGCCGATGCGGATTGCGACATCCACGCCTTCATCCACTATATTGACGACCCGATCGACGAATAGTGCCCTGGTGGCCACATCCGGATTTTCGGCCGGAAATTCCGTCAGGATTGGGACCATGAATCGCTGGCCGAACAAGACAGATTCGGGCGCGCAGGATGTCATCGAGGCGATGGACCACTCGGCCAGGGTCGCGCAGGTCGGCAATGCAGCCAGCAAGCCGCTGACAAACCCCCATCGCGCGCTCGGCCTGCGTCAGCAGAAGAACCCCGCCGTCCGAGGTCAACCAGCCACCGTCAAATGCGGCTGTGATCTTCTTGGCGCGTACCGCTGGAAAGGAAATCAACGGTGCGCTATCGACGCGTCCGGCGAGAGTGGCCTGTGGCATTTATTGCTTCGCTGCAGGTTGGTCTATACACCCAATTTCCTACAAAATGCCAAAGGCTTACGCTACTCTCGCCACCTCTTATGCACAACGCCATGAACAAGAGGGTTTAACCTCGGATGTGATCACCACTCTGCCGTGTACCGAGCCGCGCATACGCTTGCTGCGGATCTTGGCGCTGCTCTTCGACGTTCCCTTTTACATCCCCGATGGCTTGCTCTTGAACTTGGGGCGCGGTCGCAATCCCTTCAGGCACGCGATCTCGTCCTTCAGCTCGATGATTTCTGTTTTCAGCAGTGCAATCTGGTCGTTCTTGGCGAATGCTGCTGATTTGAGTTCTTCAAGCTGGGCGGCCAATACCGAAACGAAACGGCGCAAATCTCAAAGCGAGGCTGCGACGCAAGAACTAATGCACGGGAATTTGCCCCGATTACGTGAAAAGCCTCCGGTGAAATTCATCTATTTGATGCGGGCTCGGAATCTGAAGATGAAATTGGGTGTTGGACTAGTGCCTGCTGGCATCGTGCCCTTTGGATTAAGGCAAATATGCCTGACGTTGGTGTCGTAAGTGGCCACCGGAATATAGGTGCATCCAGCAAAACTCGTGGGTGCAACGACAGCGTTTGAATATCGAAGGTCGGTGCTAGCACTAAATGTCAGACTTGTGCCGTTCGAAACAAATTCGACTGGGCCGATCACTGGGCCGGATCCATCAAAATCGCCGCTGAAAAACTCAAGCTGGGCTGGCATCAGGTCAACCACGAACACACTATTTCCATCGGTTGGTCCTGTGCCGCTGTTCGTCGTTGTGATCGTGTAGACAACTTCATTGCCAGGTACGGCAAAAAGGTTTTCAGAGTTTGGGTTATAAAGCGCCGAAGTCTTGGCGACCGCAATTGAAGGCAATCCAAAAATGGTGAAGGCGTAATCCTCGACTTCCCCATTCGAAGCAACTCCCGACGGCCCCAATCCAGTGGCAGTGGACCAACGAAACCGCCCAAAAGTTTGCGACAGTGTAGCTGCAGCAGGCACTGTGAAACTCACGCCAATGGTGCCAGCGGCAGGATTGGTATCTCCGGCACCATTGTCAGCGAGGTTGGTTGCAATCTGTTCGCCTACGTCTGCGAATGACCCATTTCCGTTGAAATCGATCCATGCCTGGAGCCGACCACCGGTGCCAGTGATCTGTGCTGTAAGCGTGCTTGCAAAAGTGCGGCGAAGCTGTGGTACTATAATGCCGTCATCGCCAAGGTCACCATCTGCATTAGCGCTGTTGTAACGGACCTGTTCGGCCGTGTTAGTTGCCCCGATCCTTACTTCGGCTGAGATATCGTGAACGGGGTTTCCGTAAACTGATGGTGCATCCGAGAAATCCTGTGCGACGATCGTCGTTTGCGAAGGAAGGGGCAGAGCAGGGCAGCTAAAATCAAGCGAAGTCAGGCGTGTCGTATTTCCCGAGCCGAGAGAGCCAATCCGATAATTGAATACGCTGGTGCTGGTGTATAAAACTGACGCGATGTTCTGCGTAGCCGTTGGGTCGATGCCTGGAGCCGTAAATGCAGTCCTCGCTTCGAACCGGATATTAGTTGGGGTTGAAGGGCCTGATGCGTTCACGTCGAGCAAGGTGTTGGAATCTAAAACGTACGCGGCGTAAGGCGAGGAAAATTCTGCGTACTCGCGCAACGATGCGCTGTCTCCGTCAATGTCGATACCTGATGCCGCGAAATCTATCGCTATCGGCGTTGTGGTTCCGGCAACATAAAGCATGATCGTAAAATCCACGCTGCCCGGCGCATTACCAACAAGCTCGGGCTGGAAATTCCGCAAAAGACCGGTATCGCGATCGATGATTGCGAGGCTCGCATTGGTCAAAGTATTGATCCGCACGCGCGCATCAATTCCGGTGGCGACATTGCTGAACCGGTAAACAGCACCGGCGCTGAGAGCAGTGCCGGATATCAGGATGGGGTTGCGGAAATCAAAGGTTGTGATGGGGCGTCCGTAGCAAGTCGTTACCTGTGCTTGTGCAGGAGCGGTGACCGAAAGCGCAACGATCAGCGAAACTACGATGATGACACCTGATCGAGCAATCGAGCCCAATCGGTTCAGAATTAACCAAGCAATCGACATTAGCGCCTGCCCTGCAAGCCTAGAAAGCTGAAAGTATCAGCATCAAACTTGAAGCGAATTGCCGCGTAAAAGCCGCGATCGGTGTTTCGAGTTGCTGAAAAGTCGCGATCCCGGAAGCCGCTAATGTTGTAACCAATTGTCACCATGGCATTTTTCGCAGGTACCAATCCGATTTGCGGCCCGATGGCAAAGGACGTTGTGCCATCATCAATGTTCTTGCGTACGGTCGCGCTGCCGCCAACTTCGATGCGATCACCAAGGCCGATATGCGCATCAATCCCGCCCAGTATTGTGCTGCTGGAAAGATCGAAGTCATTGATGCGGTCGAGATTGTAACGCCCCCCAAGAAACAGCCCGACTTCCGTACGGCGCACAAGTTCATCGTCATTCTTGCCATTCGGCGACCAGTTCGTCGAGAGGCTGGCGATAATCCGCTGCGATTTTGCGTCCCCGGTGACAGTCAGCGCAGTGCGGCCAACCGGTGCATCCTGCCCAGCAATTGCGCCCAATACCTTATCGCTGCGGTATTCGACTTTTGCCAATGCAGCGATTGAGGATTCGGCAGGTCGATACGCTGCGGACATCGTCGCATCAAGAATCTCGCTTTGCGCTCCGTCTTTGCCGTTTGCCCGGGTCCAGCTGAGCCCAGATCCAACAACGATCCCGTTGCCAAGTTGGCGGATCACACCGCCGGTGAAGCCTGCACGGTTGGCGTATTCGCCGTAGCGCAATTCACCTCTGCCAGTCGCTGCCCACTCGTCTTTGCGCCAGGCTGCGCCTAATGTCAGCGCGGTGAAGTCTTCGAACTGCGCACCGTCTTGGGACAGGAAACCGCCGCTGGCCACGGGTTGCTTCGGATTCAAAATGTCAAATATGGTCGCGTCGCCTAGTTTGCGGTTTCCATCAACCGTCGCATCGATCGACAAGTTCGAATTTACGGCGACCGTCTGGGTCAGTCCAAACGCGGCGAAGCTGCGCTTGCCCTGTTCGGCTATATCCTGCTGTCCAACGGTCGTGACCACGCGGCCGCCTTGCCATGGGCTCAACTCAAAGCCCCCGTTGATTGTGCGCGCCTTGATTTTGTCACCCTTGGCGATTTCGTATGTGCCGATGACGCGCAACCAGTCAGTGACTGAATAGCGTGCTCGTAGACGGTGGAGGGCAGGTAAATCGATTGATTCTACGTTGTCGAGCGCAAAGCTTGTAGTTGCGCTTAGTTCCAGTTTGTTGTCGAGCAGGCGCTGGGTAACAGCGGCCTCCAACACGGTAGAGCTGCCTTTCGATCCATCGGCCAGTTCATCAGCCAGATGCGCAAGGCCGATGCGTCCTTCCGAGGAGCCGCTGCGATAGGTTGCGCCTAGCTGTACTGCCCGCCTGTTGCCGGCATCTACGAGGCTTTCATCATACCAACCGCTTGCGGTCAGCGAAAGACGTTCATCCACTGCGTAGCGGCCATCAACGCCGAATTTGCGCCGGCCCAGTTCAGCGCCGGTCTGCTGCCCCATACCGTAAGTTTCATCAAGCGACCGGGCATATGCGATCAGATCCACGGCTCCGGTCCTGTGCTCCGCTTCGAACAACCACCCGCCAGCCTTGCTGCCGTCGGTCTCGCTGAAGCCAAGCTCGGCGCGGATTTCTGTGGTAGTGCCGATCCGGGCGCGCAGATCCACTGCGCCAAGATTTGTACGCGGGCCGTCGCCCTTGTCGGTAATGCCCGTCAGACCGATCCGCAGCGCATCGTCTCCGAACGTGTAGTCTGCGCGAACGCCTGCATTCGTTGCCGTCTCGCCAAAACCATTGTCTGCTTCGTAATTTATCACGATGAATTGCGGGTTCAGGTCAAAGTCACGGCTGAGCACCGGTTCCTTGAAGCTTATAGTGCCTGACAGAACATCAATGTCGTAATCCATGAAGCGGACCAGTTCGCGGCGTTCTACAACGATCTCCGAGCGAAGGCGGTCACGCGTTTCGATCGCGACTTGCTCGCTGTTTGCCACAATATTGCGGTCACTCAGCCGATAAGGCCCACTAAGCCCGTTGCCTTGGATTTCATCGCGGCGATAACGAGTAGAAATGTCGGCGGCGAATGCTTGTGCGTGGAGCTGGCCGAACTGGCCTTCCGCTTTCAACCCTGTCGCTGTGCGGTTGTACCTTGCGAGCATGGTTTTGTCGAAACCCGTCACGAAATCGCCATAGAGCGCGTAGAATGTGTTCGTCTCGATCCGCAGGTAAAGTTTCTCGCGGCTTGTGGCATCGAAGCGCCGGTCGCTCCCGTCGGCAAAGACAGTGTAATAAGCGTTGGGATCGATTGTGCCCAGAAGTCGCTGATCTTCAATCTGTTTTGCGCTGTCATAAGCCAATGTCATGATAAACTGGCCGAGCACGCGGCCCTTTGCATAGAATGCTACGCGGGCATCGTCGCCAAGATCGCTGTCAAAATCGCCGGATCGTTCCATGTTATCGGCCACGCTCCGCGCGCCGATCGAGCCTTCGGCCAACCCGACAATAGTCCAGTCGAGATCGCCCGGGACGATCCAGCTATCCAGCTGCTGATGCCGGGTAAACTGATCATCGGCAAATCCGAAGTCGAGGCGAAGAGGACCGCTTACCATGGTGGGGGCAAGGTCGATCAAAGCAACGCCGTCATCTCCTTCGACCGTCCAACTGGGCGCAGCCGAACCGATGCCTAGGAGCTGGCTTGACTGTAACTGGTCGAGAAGCGCCGCGCTCTGGTAAGGTTCGTTGATTTTGACGACACCATTGAGGCCGCTGCGCACGGGGCGCCCGCTTCGATCGGTCATCCGTACCGCTATCACCGGGCGGTTTCGTCCATCGGCAACCAGTGACGAACGTTCCGGAAGGATTTCTGCGCGCCATGGGCTGGAGACAAAATCAACCTGGCGGGACAATTCTTTCAAAACCGTACCGTCAGCGCTTCGCACCACAGCGTTCAAATGCGTGACGGTCCCGTTCAGAGGGATACCGCGCCAGATGTCGACAGCATAGAGACCGGTGGCTGCGACCTTGGTTCCATCAAACGCCAGCTTGTCGACCAGCTTGCCATTCGCGCTCAATTCCACGGTTTCGCCAATGCGGTGGCGGATCACGACCCGCACCGCAGGCGCGCGCGGATTGTGACCTACTTGTGGAAACAGAAAATCAGTCGGACCGTCACCGATGGCCAGCCAGTCCATATCGCCGCCCGAAGCGTTTCGGTCTGACAATACAGAACTTGATACTTTTTCTGAAGTATCTTTGACAAAATTCTCATTGATAGAAGTGATTTTTGGATCACTTACAGGTGTGTATGCCGGCCAATTCGGCACATCTGCCGCAAAGTCAGCCAAGGCAAGACTCCCGCCTTGACCGGTCACGAAGCGCGAAGTTTCGCTACCCGCAGTGCGACTGGAACGATCGCAGTCAACAAATCGCCCGCCTTCGGGAAGCGTCTGGCTCTGGACCTGTACAACATGGGTGCCGGGAACGACGCCTTCGAAATGATAGCGGCCCTCTATGTCCGTGATCGCGAAACTACCGTCTTCCAGCATGACACGCACACCTGCCAGGCCCAGGCGGTTTCTCAATACGGAGCACTGGCCAATCGTTATCCTGCCGATAATGGTCATGCGTGAGGCGATAGTGTCGCGTTCGATGCGGACGGCAGCTTGTGCAACCGAACGTTCACCGCGGGGGTCGGTTGCTTCGGCCCGGTTGATGGCCTGCCCAGCAGGGGCGTT
This sequence comes from Pontixanthobacter sp., assembly GCA_041741895.1. Taxonomy (GTDB): domain Bacteria; phylum Pseudomonadota; class Alphaproteobacteria; order Sphingomonadales; family Sphingomonadaceae; genus Allopontixanthobacter. The sequence goes on along the minus strand of JBGSJO010000126.1, from coordinate 3,972 downwards.
GGCATCAATCACCATGGCGTATGTGACCTGTACGCGCGAACCCGGCTCAATATCGGGAATGTCGATCGTCAGTTTGCGACCATCAGGCGCGATAGTCACAAGGTCATTGGCAGGATTGCCATAGACCCGAATGGAATCGGCGCGCAAACGTAGCCATGGAGACGGGAGATCGACCAGTGTCACCCCGCGCTTGACGCGCTGGGGATCCTGATTTTGCAATGTGACGGTGTACAACACAGCATCTCCAGGCTGCGCGCGGGCGCGCGAGGCGGTCTTGCTGATACTGACAACGGTGTTCGGGCGATCCACAGGAATATCGACGCGGACCGCCGACGGTGAAGTCAGGCTGAAATCGTCGCCGTATGAGGCATCGCTGATCACGAACGGGTCGCCATCTGGCCTCGTCAGACCCGTCAACCCTTCCGCACCAACTTGCGACGGTGCAGTATAGGGGGATGGGGGTTCAATCACAATCCGATAAGTGCCAAGAGGCGCGAGCGGGAAGCGGTATTCGCCCGGCAGCATGGGGTATATATTGCCATCCGCGTCCTTCACCGCTTGTCCTGTAATCATGGTTGCAGGCCAAGGCGTGATGCCATCATCGGCAAAAACCGTTGCCGGCGCTCCCGTAAACGCGTCGACCAGCGAAACGCGTGCACCAGTAACCGGTGTGCCGTCTTCGCTGTCGAAGACAAATCCGTAGGGATCGGCCAGCACGGCGACCAGAGTAGAAACAAGCGGCGATGAACCGTCGGCCCGGCCGATCGCAACGGTGATAGACTCGCCGCTCGTAACGCTAAGCTGGCAATCGCTGGAGTTCGCTAAGGCCACTCCGCCGCGGGTCCTAATCGCTCCGGTAAAAATTCCAGAATTGGCCGCAGTTTCGTAAACTTCGAGAATTTCGCGGTCGCCTCCCTGTGTCGTGATCGTAGCCGTCACAGTGTCGATCGTGGAAGGATTGAGGTTCGCCAGTGGTGCGGAAAAACGAAAAACGAGAATTTCTCCAATTCGCAGCTCGTTCGTCATTGTCGATGCAACGTCAATACTGTTGGCGGCAGAACCGGGAAAGACCGAGAGAGGGGCTGCACCGCACAAGGATGCGCGGATGGGTAAGGTGGCGGCACCACCGAGTGTAGGGTGAAAAGTATCAAGGCTGAGCGCTGCGGCCGGCTTTACGGCGATTTCTACGCTGTTGGAGACCGTCGAGCGTGCAAGACCACCGTCAGACCAGGATGCCTCCGCAGTATTGGTGATTGTTTGCGCCTGTGCCCCGGACACAAGAAGAAACAGCGCAAAAACAAGCGCTGCTGCCGATGTAGTCAAAGTTTTGAAGGGGCCCATGCGCTGGATGGCCGGGTCGATGGATCAACCCGGCCAATTTAAGTTACTTGATCGTGGCCTGGAATACCAAAGCAGCCGCTTGACCAGCTGTGATATCCGGCAAAGTGCCGCTCACTGTCGTACCGGAAATCGATCCGGTTCCTGTGTTTGACGCAGCGCAAGCATCGGCACTGCTTGCCACAGGCCCACGGATGTTGATCGCCCCGGACTGCAGAAGTGCAGTCGGAACTGGATCGCTCACGCTAACATTGCTCGCGGTTGAGCCGCCTGCGGCGTTGGTGACCAGAATGCAGTACTGCACTGTTGCCCCTGGGATCGCATAATACGGTGCCGAAGTGTTTACGCCGTCCGCAATGACGCTGCTGACCTTCGTCACGGTCAGGCGTGCGGCGGTTACCTTGTAGTCGCTTCGCGCGGAATGTTTGCCGTTATACTGCGCGTCAAAGGTGAGATAAGCAGCGTCCGCGAAAACGGTTTCTTCGGTGAGCTTGCCGTTTGAAGTGCTTTGTACAACCGCTGTACCGCCCGAACCGGCAGTGTAGGTCTTGCCCGAAATGGCGCTTCCTGCGGTCGCGCCGCTGGCGGCGGTTGCAGTCAGCATCACTGTGGCAGTGCCGTTATCTGCTGGAAGAACCGGTGGTGTGCCAGGCGTCACAATCATGTCCGCTACGATATACACGATGGCCGCATCGCCGGACTGGAGGCCGGCTATCGTGCTGGAAAGCGTATCGGTGGTCTGAAAACCGGCAATCCCGTTCGATTCAATATAAACCCTGCGGTTTGTCGTATCGAACGTGTCGGTACCGCTGAAGTTGGCGCTGCCGCCAGACTGGTCGGAAGCCGTAAGCAGGAAGTCCTGCGTCGAGTTCGAATTGTTGGTTACGGTGAAAGTTGTCGCCACGGCGGTCTGGCCTGGCGTGACCGCGACTGCGGCCGAGTCGGTAGTCGAAACCGTGACATTGATCTTCCTGTCGACCCTGAAAATGTCCTGAGCTTGGACCTGACCCTGCGCTACACCGCCTACGGTGTAATTGACCGAGACAGTGTTCTGAATGTCGGTACCTGCAGTTGTCCCGACCGGGGCTGCATTGACTATTGCCGGAGCGGCAAGAAGTGCAAAGACACTTACTCCCGCGCATAAGTTTCTGATACGTAACATATCTTCTTATTCCCTACATTTGACCACGTTCATCATCTCCGCCAGCGGCCAATGGCGAAAAACTTTTACGAATTCCTAGCGAACTGCAGCCCAGTACTTGACCTGGCCCGAACCGCCCGGAGCGATCGACGCGATTGTCCAACGTATGTCGGTCACATCTGAAAGTTCTGCAGGCCGCTCGGTCCCGTCAGGTTCGGTAATCATGAGCATATCCAGCCCGGCAAAGGTGTTCCCGCCATCAATCGACATGTCGAAATTGCCGGTTTCTGTGAGGATAATGGCTTTGGGCAGTGGATTGCTGATCACAAAATTGTCGACCGTTGCGCTGGTGTTGTTGGTAAAGCGTGTCGTGAAGACCAGGCGGTCTCCAGGAAGCACGCTGGTCGGTTCGACTAGCACCTCTTGGTTGCCCGAAGTGGACATTTCCATTTTGACAACCTTGACTTCGCCCGAGAGCGTGACCGCGCCTTGCGCAAAAGCCGCAGTGGGTAGCAAAGCAGCGGCGACTGCCGTTGAAAAAGCAATAAGAGTGCGGGCAAACATCATGTTATTCCTTATTGATTAACTTTGACGTTGAACGTCACCGTGCGGGTTGAACCAGCCGAAACGCTTCCTGCATTCACGGAAATGCCTGACGCTGAAGCCTGTCCGGCATCGGTATCGGCAAGATCGGTGAGGCCAGTGCCTTGAAGACTGAGCGTGGACGGTACGTAGGTCGTCGAACCTGGAATGGGGTCAGTGATCTGGAGATTATTCACGGCGCCCGAACCACTGACCGTGGCGACGAGTGTGTATGTCACAATTGCACCCGGAACCGACTGTGAACCACCGAACGGATCGAGGATGGAAGCCGTCTTTGCCAGATTTACTGTAATGACGCTCGAGGTCAGCGACCCCAAGGCATTGTCGTCCGCGCCAGAGGTGCCGACAACTGCGTCGCCGCCGTTAACGCCCTGGCTGGCAAAGACGGTGCCTGGCGTGCCTGACCCGGTGGTAGCCTGTGCCAGCATATTGACCTGGCTGGACTGACCATCGGTCACCCCTGCGGGCGCTGAAACGAGCACAAAGATTGTCACGGTATTATCCGGGTCAATCAGCGGGGAATTTCCTCCGTTCGCGACGATTGTATCACCTGCATCGTAAATGCCGTTATTGTTGGTATCGATTGCGAGGTTGGTTACGGTCACGTCGAAATCATTGCCGGCTACCGCTGGATCTGCTGTGAGTTTAAAGGCTTCTGGGCCGTTACCTGTGTTGGTGATCGAATAGCTCAAAACGGCATTGGCGGTGAGCGGCACCGATCCCGCATCGAGCGATGCAACAGCAACATCGAGCAATTCGTCTACCTTGACGGTGACCTTGTTCGAATTGATCGATTGCGTCGGCCCGCCCGTGTCAAAGCTCGCTGACGCAGTGTTCTCGATCAACGTGCCCGCTGATACACCCGCCGCGAGGCCCGATGTGGAACAAAG
>JBGSJO010000125.1:0-23738 GCA_041741895.1 Pontixanthobacter sp. | reverse complement strand
AGCCGATCCCAATGGCGCGGCCAAGACGCTGGTCTGGGCACCGGGCGAGCGCCAGACCAAACAGGGCGCGGCGGTCACATCTGACAGCCTCTATGTCGGCCTGCTCGACAATGTGCGCGGCAAGGCCCTGAAATTCGATTTCACTAATGGGCAATGGACGCAGAGCGCGCTGGACCTGCCGGAAAATGCAACCGTTTCGCTCGGTTCATCGTCGGACAGCAAAGACATGCTGACCATCGATGTGACCGATTTCCTCACCCCGTCGACCCTGTATCTCTACGATGGCAAGACTGCCACGCTGGAGCCGCTCAAAAGCAGCCCCGCGCGCTTCGATGCGAGCGGCATGGAAGTGGAGCAGCACCAGGCGAAATCCGCCGATGGCACGATGATCCCCTATTTCATCGTCAAGCCAAAGGGCATGATTGCCGATGGCAGTACTGCGACCCTGCTGACCGGATATGGCGGGTTCCAGATCCCGCGCCTGCCCGGCTATCTGGGTGCAACCGGCAAGATGTGGGTGGAGAACGGCGGCGCCTATGTGCTGGCCAATCTACGCGGCGGGGGCGAGTTCGGCCCGATGTGGCACCAGACCGCAATTCGTGAAAACAAGCAGCGCACCTGGGATGATTTCATCGCCGTGGCGGAAGATTTGCAGGCACGGAAATTCACCAGCGCGCAGCATCTGGGCATCATGGGCGGCAGCCAGGGCGGCCTGCTGGTCGGCACCGCATTTACCCAGCGGCCCGAATTGTTCAATGCCGCGATCGTCCAGATCCCTCTGTTCGATATGCTGCGCTATCACGAAATCGGCCGCGGCGCTTCGTGGATTGGCGAATATGGCGATCCCCGCATTCCTGAACAGCGGGCATGGATCGAAGGCTATTCCCCTTATCAGAAGCTGGTGGCCGGGGTGGATTTCCCCACCCCGTTCCTGTGGGCATCGACCGCCGATGACCGGACCCATCCAGCCCATGCGCGCAAGGCCGCAGCCCGGCTGAAGGAACTGGGCCAGCCCTATTATTACTTTGAGGACATGACCGGCGGCCATTCTGGCGGGGTGGACAACAAACAGCGCGCCAAGCTGAGCGCGCTGCAATATACCTATCTGATGCAGCAGTTGATGGGCGAACCGACGGGCGAATAGGCCCGGGGCGGGTTCCGGCAATCGGCCCGAACCCGCCCTTTGGCCCCAATTCGCTGTGAATGGTCACCGTCTGGGGATGGTCCGATCGCCTGCTCGCCCGCTGGGAGAGCCGATCACCGGATCATTTTTTGTCCTTCTTGCTCTTGTCCGCAGCTTTTTTCTTTTTCATCGCATCGTGAAACCGGTCGGCCCAACCTGGTTTGACCAATTGTTCGGCGCGCACCATGCGTAATTCGCCGTCGGCCACGTCGCGGCTGACCGCGCTGCCCGCCGCGACAATCGCGTCGGCCCCGATGGTGACGGGGGCAATCAGGGAGCTGTTGGAACCGATGAAGGCCCGGTCCCCGATCACCGTGGTGTGCTTGAAATAGCCATCGTAATTGCAGGTAATCGTGCCCGCGCCGATATTCGCATCAGCGCCGATCTGCGCATCACCCAGATAAGTCAGATGACTGGCTTTCGCCCCTTTGCCCATGACCGCATTCTTGATTTCGACGAAATTGCCGACCTTCGCGCCTTCTTCCAGCACCGTGCCGGGCCGCAAACGGGCATAGGGGCCAACACTGGCGTGTTCGCCAACGGTGGCGCCCTCCAGATGGCTGAAGGCGCGGATAGTAGCGTGGTCCGCTACGCTGACGCCGGGGCCGAACACTACATTGGGCTCCACCGTCACATCGCGCCCAAGCTGAGTATCCCAGCTGAAAAACACCGTATCGGGGGCTGTCAGAGAAGCACCGTCGGCCATGGCTTCGGTGCGGCGCAATTGCTGCCAATGGCGCTCGGCCTCGGCCAGTTCGGCGCGGCTGTTGATCCCGGCCACCTCGCCCGGATCGTCGGTAGTTACCACCGCGCTGTGGCGACCGTCCGCATTGGCGACATTGACCACATCGACCAGGTAATATTCGCCCTGTGCGTTAGAATTGCCGACACGCGCCAGCAGGTCGAACATATCCGCTGCCCGCGCCGCCATCAGGCCGGAATTGCACAGGCGGCAGGCGCGTTCTTCTTCGGTTGCGTCCTTGAATTCGACCATCCTGGTGATCCGGCCCTGGTCATCGGCGATCACCCGGCCATATTGCAACGCATCTTCCGGCTGGAAGCCCAGCACCACCACGGCTGGCGCATCGTCCGCGTGCAGCCGGTCAATCATCTTCTGCATCGTCGCAGCCCGCACGAATGGCACGTCGCCATACAGGATCAGCACATCGCCGGAAAAATCCGCCAGCGCCGCCTGCGCCTGTTGTACCGCGTGGCCGGTGCCCAATTGCGGTTCCTGCAAACAGGTGGCGGCGCGTCCATCCAGCGCGCGTTCCAGCTGGTCGCTGCCCGCCCCCACCACAACGACCGTGTGCGCGGGATTCAATTCCTCGGCAGAGGCCATGAGATGATCGAGCATCGGCCGCCCGGCAATCGGATGCAGCACCTTGTGCAGGTCCGATTTCATCCGGGTGCCCTTGCCCGCGGCAAGGATAATCGTTGCAAGTTTGTTCATGACGCCATCCTGTGTTCGCGATGGGCAATGCCACCAAAAGCTTGCGGTTTGAAGATGCATCCGTCACTCGCGCACCGATGAATGACATTTCCCCCAAAATTCCTTTCGATATCGTGGCGTTCGATCTCGACGGCACGCTGCTGGATACCCACCGCGATCTGGGCGAAGCGGTGAACCACGCATTGCTACTGGGCGGATTCGATGCGGTGCCCGTTGCACAGGTGGAAAGCCTGATCGGCGGCGGGGCCAAGATCATGCTCCAGCGCGCGATCGATGATCAGGGCGGGCTGCCGGATGCCGAATTCCGGCCGCTGTACAAGGCGCTGCTGGGCTATTATTCCGAAAACAATGCGGTCCACACCCGCCCCTATCCCGGCGCGGAGGACGCGCTGGACGAATTGGCCGCGAGGGATATCAGGCTGGCGGTGGTGACCAACAAATTCGAAAGCTTCGCCGCCACGATCCTGACCCGGCTCGGCCTGGCGGATCGGTTCGTGACCATCATCGGCGGCGACAGTCTTGGCAAGGATTCTGGGGGCAATTTCCGCGCGAAACCGCAGCCCGATCCGATCCTGGAGGCAATCAGCCGCTGCGGCGGCGGGCGCTGCGCCTTCATCGGGGACAGCACCTATGACATGGCGGCAGCGCGTGCGGCCAATGTGCCGGTGATTGCGGCGGCATACGGTTATTGCGACAAGCCGCCCCATGAACTGGGCGCGGATGCGGTGATCGCCGGGTTCAACGAATTGATCCCGGCGTTACTACGGATCTGATGCACAAGCCCTAGAAGTCGAACTGCGCCCGCACCGCCAGCGCATCCACATTGTAACTGGCGTCGGTTCCGGCCAGGATCGCCGCATTATCATATTCGTTGCGGGTAATGCTCGCCATGAAACGGGTGTAATCGGTCGGCGTCCAGATCAGCGACAGCGAATAGGCATTCTGCGTGCCGCCGACGATCCCGGCATCGACCAGATCGAGATAATCGTAACGCACATTCAGCTGGACCGCCCCGATCCCGCCTTCGCCAACTTCGGATTTCGGCTTGTTACGGTCGAATTTGTAATCCTTGTAGGTGCGGCTGTCGCCCTTGGTCAGGAAATACCCTGCTTCGACCGCGCCGCCGAAGAAGGTCGGATTGTCGAGGCTCGGCCGGCTGACGGTCTGCCAATATCCTTCGGCCTGGGCGTGGAACGGCCCGGCCACCAAAGCCCCTTCGACGCCAAGGCCGAATTCGCTTTCCGCGCCGATATTGCCGGTGTTGATGAAACGCGTATCGGTGAAGTGGACCGACGGACGCTGGCGGTAACGCACCGATGTGGCGGACCGGTTGAGATCGCGGTAGTGGACCGAACCGCCGACATGCAGCTGGGTATCACCCATTTTCGGGCTGAACACCGCGCGACCGTCCACGCCCCAGCTGTTGTTTTCATCATTCGAAAGATTTTCGATATTGTCGGAAAACACGCCGCCCTGCACCAATATATTGCTGGCTGCATATTGTGCACTCACACCGACGCGGCGCTGGAATCCGAACGCATCGGTAAAGGCGGCACGTTCGATAAAGCTGGTGAAGCGGCTGCTGGTCAGTTCCTCCAGCCCCTGGAAATTGTTGTGCTGGCCAATTGTGATTTCGAGCGCCTTGTCGCCATAGGTCAGGATCGCATCGGTTATTTCAACGCTATTGTCGGCAAATTCCAGCTCAGTCTTGTATCCGAAGCCGCCGCCGATTTCGCCCTTCACGCCAATGCGGGCGCGGCGCACTTCATTGGCGAAACCCAGGCCCGGGTCGGTGATCGAATCGGGGGCATTCACACTCCCGGCATCGACCATCAGGCGTCCGAAAGGTGTGAAGCTCCAGCCGCCTTTCTTGGCCAGTTTTTCCGCTGGTGCCGCAGCTGGCGCGGGGGCCGCAGCCAATGTTGCACTGGCGGCCGCAGCAACCTGCGCTGCCGTCTCGGCCTTCGCTCCGGTCGCATCCATCTCGGTTTCGAGCTGGTCGATCTTGGCGGCCATCGCGGCCATCTGCTGACGCATGACGGAGATTTCGGCGCGCAATGCGTCTGATTGAGCATCCTGAGCCTGTGCCGGAACTGTCCAGCCGAGGGCAGCGGCCAGTGCCAGGATCGAAATGTTGCGATGGGCGTTCATGGAATCCAATTCCGTTTCTGTTTCATGACGATTCGCTGACGCCAATATGTCCCTTAAAAGACTATAATGTGACAAAGGCGGCAAGTGCTGCCGTTACGGCATGGTCGGTAAGGCGCAGAACGGTTGAAAGTGGCTGAAAGCCGTGCCATTCCGCCCGGGTCCGCGGCCCTTCCAAACTGGAATATGGCCCGTAATTGGAAATGGAGAATACCCCATGTCGATTTCTTTCAAGGATCGCGTTGCAATTGTTACCGGTGCCGGCGGCGGTCTGGGCCGCGAATATGCGCTCGAACTCGCCCGCAGAGGCGCCAAGGTCGTAGTCAATGATCTCGGCGGATCGCGCGATGGTACCGGCCATTCCGATGCGGCACTGAAAGTTGTCGAGGAAATCGAAGCCATGGGCGGCGAAGCCATGTCGAATGGCGCATCGGTTACCGAATTCGACCAGATGGAAAAAATGGTTGCCGACGCGAAACAGAAATGGGGCGGCGTCCACATCCTGATCAACAACGCGGGCGTCCTGCGCGACAAGAGCTTCGCCAAGATGAGCCCGGAAGATTTCGAATTCGTCGTCCGCGTCCACCTGCTCGGCAGCGCCTATGCCACCAAGGCGTGCTGGGACCTGTTCCGCGAACAGGCCTATGGCCGTATCCTGATGACCGCCAGCAGCACCGGCCTGTTCGGCAATTTCGGCCAGGCGAATTACGGCGCGGCCAAGCTGGGTCTGGCCGGCCTGACCAAAACGCTCCACCTCGAAGGCGCGAAATACAACATCCGCTGCAATTCGCTGGCACCGGTTGCCGGAACACGCATGACGGAGGACATCTTCCCGGAACAGGCATTCGAATTGTTCAGCCCGACCAACGTGGTTCCTGCCGCGCTGTATCTGGTGAGCGAAGATTCGCCGACCAACGCCATCGTCGGCGCGGGTGCGGGCGGTTTCCACTCCGCATGGGTGACGATGAACGACGCCGTCTGGCTGAAGGAAGAAGACCGCACGGTGGAAGGTTTCGCCGCCCGCTGGGATGACATCAGCAGCATGACCAATCTGAAAGCGCCGCAGTCAGGCAGCGAACAGAGCGCGGAAATCCTGAAAGCCATGCAGAAAGTACTTGGTACAGACGGTGCGCCGTCCTCCGCACAGGGATAAGGGCGCGGTCAAACGCTGTATTGACCTGATAATACACGCGGCGTATCTTCCTGCAAAACAAGGGGGATACGCCGCATGTACAGTCAGGACGAAATCAATTCGGCAGTAAGCGCGGGGGTTCTCACTCCCGAAGCAGCGGACAGGCTCCGCGCCCATGTGATGGGCACCCGCGAACGGCCGGTGACCGACGAAGAACATTTCCGCTTCGTCAGCAGCTTCAACGATATCTTCGTCGCGATCGGGGTGGTGATCCTGTTGTTCGCGGTTGCTGCGATCGGGCAAGCCATCGGACAGGCAGCTTTTCCGCTCGATTCGCACGGTTTCAGTGCAAATTCTCGGTTCGATCGCCATCAAGGGGCCCAAATGATGTTCGGAGCCGCCCTGGTCGCGGCAACGGCCTGGCTGCTGGCGGAATTCTTCACTCGCAAACGCCGCATGGCTTTGCCCAGCATCATTCTGCTGCTCGCCTTTGTGTCCGGGCTATTGTTCACCTCTGTCGCCCTGGCCGCGACGATTGCCGGCCCTGACAACACCGGCTCCGGCAGCGGGTATCTCGTCGCCGCTTTCGCTTCCGGTTCCGGCCTGATCGCCGCAGGCGGTGCGTGGCTGCATTGGCGGCGATTCGGCGTTCCGATCACGATTGCCGCCGGTGCGGGGGCGTTGGCGATATTTGTGATCATGCTGCTCGTCTCGGTCGTGGCATCCAGCACCAGCCTGAACGGTGACACCCTGATCCTGCCGCTGGTGTTCCTGTCCGGCATTGCCATTTTCGCGCTCGCCATGCGGTGGGACATGAGCGACCGGGAGCGTCAGACCCGGCGCAGCGATGTCGCCTTCTGGCTTCACCTGCTGGCCGCTCCGATGATCGCCCACCCGCTGTTCCATTGGCTGGGCGTAACCGACGGGCAGGACATCGGGATCGGCGCTGCGGCAGGGGCGCTCGCGGTGTATGTCGCAATGGGCCTGGTGGCGCTGGCGATTGACCGGCGCGCGATGCTGGTGTCTGCCCTGGCCTATGTGCTGGTCACGCTGGCTTCGCTGTTCGACCGGTTCGGCGCGGTGGAGCTCAACGTGGCCCTGACCGCACTGGTGATCGGTTCCGCATTGCTGACACTGTCGGCATTCTGGACCCCGATCAGGGGCGTGGTGGTCGAACAACTGCCTGCAACGCTGCGCGGCAGATTGCCGGCCGCCGGATCGCAGCTGGCGGCCTAGACCGCCTTCACCAACCGCCTTTCGACGGGCGCGAGGACGCCGCCGATGTCATGGCCGCGTTTCAGCACCTGGCCGTGTTCGCCATAAAGCGTCCACATGCCTTGCCTATTGCGCAAGGCTGGGCGTTTCTCGATCCGCATCTGCGGACGTTCGGCGGCGCGGCGGAATGCATCGAAAACGGCAATTTCGCGGGTAAAATCCATCGCATAATCGCGCCATTCCCCGGCGGCGACCATCCGGCCATACAGGTCCATGATGCGGCTGAGTTCCGCCCGCTCGAACCCGACTTGCAGCGGTTTGCCGCCCTGGCCCTGAATCCGGACAGCCGGAAATTGTAATACAGAACCGGGCAAATTCACTGCCATCAACTATCGGTACCGCTGCGCTGTGCAGGGATTTCACTGCCTGGCTGGCCAGACTTCAGTGCCTCCAGTTCGGCGCGCATTTCCCCCATTTCGCGCTGCAATTGTTCGATACGGCGATTGCCAGTGCCAATCATTTCTTCGCAGGGTTCATCGCACGGCGTTCCGTAAGGGATGAATTCCTTGATCCATTCATTCGCCGAAACCAGCGTGCTGCGCGCCTTCAGGCCGACCATGGTCGCGCCTTCGGGGACATCATCCAGCACCACGGCATTGGCACCAACGCGGGCGCGCTTGCCGACGGTGATCGGACCGATGATCTGCGCGCCGGAACCGATGATCACGTTGTCCTCCAACGTCGGGTGGCGTTTGCCGCCCTTGCCATTGGTCGGATTGGTCCCGCCCAGGGTAACGCATTGGTAAATTGTAACATTATCGCCGATTTCGGCCGTCTCACCGATCACGGTAAAGCCGTGGTCGATAAAGAAATTGCGGCCGATGCTTGCGCCGGGATGGATATCGATGGCGGTGATCATGCGGCTGAAATGATTGACCAGCCGGGCCAGGAAATACAGCTGCGCCCCAAACAGCCAATTGGCCACCCGGTGCAGGCCAAGTGCCATGACCCCCGGATACAGCAGCACTTCCCAGCGCGAACGCGGCGCGGGATCACGCGCCCGGATCGAATCGAGATATGAAATTAACCGGTCAAACATCGGTACTGGATCCTTTTACGTCGCGATTTTCACACCAAAGGCGCTGTAACGCAAGTTCTCAGAAACACTGGGGTCACAGCAATCTGGGCTGTTCCGCTCCCTGAACAGCTTCCAGAGCATCGCGCCAGATGGACAGCGTGGCAGGCGCTTTACGCTCCATGCTCAGGCGGTCGATTGTGGCCACCAACCGTTCGATCCCGGCAAAACTGCGGGTCACGCGCGGCACCAGATAGGTAAGCGCGCCATCGCCCAATACAAGCGCGCGTTGCCCGGCCTGGCTTTCGATCAGGCCGGCGACCATCTCATCATCGGGTGCGGCAATCTCCAGATGCAACGCCGCACCCAGCCGGGATCGCAAATCTGGAAGTGTGATTTCCCACGGCTGCGCATTGCTGATCAGCAGCAGCGGACGGCCATCTTCCTGCGCGCGGTTCCAGCGGTGAAACAAATCGGTTTCGTCGATCTGATCGGCACCGTCGACCACTTCACCTCCACCCTGGTTCGACTGGCCCTGTGCTGCAAACCAGCGGCCCAGCAGGCTTTTGCCCGAATGCGGCGGACCAGTGAGGGTCGCGGTCCGAAACGGCCACGCCGCCGGATTACGCAAGGCTTCGATCACATTGCGGTTTGCATTGCCCACCACGATTCGGTCCGGATCGGCTGCACGCCGCTGCGCCAAAGGCAGGGCGATCTGCGACATGTTACCCGTCATGGCGAGCGCCCTAGCGACTGATGGCGAGCGCGTTGGCACCCTGCGTCACGGTAAAACCGCGGCCGCGCAATGCCGCCGCCAATTGTTCGATCGAACCGCCATAAGTGACCCGCATCACCGAAGTCCCGCCAATTGCCAGACTGCTCGTCGCCGCGCCGCGCACACCGGGGGCGGCGCGCACTGCCGCCAGCGTCGCATCGACCGAGCTGCCATCGGCGCTGGCGAACTGGACAACAAAGCTGGAAACAACCGCAGCAGGCGCATTGGCGCCCGGTGTTGGTATTTCCGCTTCACTGGCCGCGTCAGGGACAGCGGCATCACGCCGCGCCCTCTCATTCGCCTCGGCTGCGCGGCCAATTTCGATCAGCCGCTGAATGCCGGTATCAATTGTGGGCGTTCCCAGATTGAGCGTTGGATCGGGCCGCAATTTGCCCTCCGCCAGCGCCTGCTCGAACAATTTGTTCATCCGTTGGACTGCCTGGCCAAGCATGCGCGGCAGATCCGCCTCGTCCGAAGCCCGTAGCTTGAAACTGCCAAGATAAGTGTTGTCGGGACCATGGCGCGCCGTGAACGTACCGTCGATTGGGCCGCCGGGCCATTGGCGCTGCAGATGCGCAATCGGGATCAGCACGTCAGCGGCATCGAATTGGTCGAGGATATTGCGCCACCAGGTGCGGCTGCGGCGGCTGGTCTGGCCAAAGGTGATCAGCAGCGAATCGCTGTTCGCGCCAGACGGACGGACATAATCGATCTGGCTGCCGCCAGTCTGGTATTCAGCCCAGGCCCGCTGCCACGGATTGACCATTTCATAGACTCGCGCCGTGCCGCCTTCCAGCGTCACCGGCACCAGCAGCATCGGCGATGAGCGGGCTTTCTGCCCGGCGGAACCGAGCATCCGCCCGGCCCGCGCGCGGTCAAAAATCACCCCCAATGTGGCAATGTAGCGGCGCGGACCGATCCGTTCGCGTTCGATTACCACCGCCGAAACCATCGAATCCAGCTGCGAATCGGACACTTGCGGACCGCCCAGTTTCTTCCACGCCAGCCGCTGCGCCTCAGCCCAGCCCTTTTGCTGCGCGTCTTCCGCATTATCGCCGCGCACGTCCACTTCGATCCCGCTCACATCGATATCGCTGCTACTGGCAACAGCCGCGATACCGCGGTCCCCCTCCACCTGTGCCACCAATGCGCAGCCCAGGAGAATCGCCAGCACGAGCACGGCCAGCACCATCACCCCTGTAATCAGGGTCGGGCGGGAATTGCCGTGCCGCAGGGCGGCTGGAAGGGGAGACGAATGGGTCATCGGGGAAAACTTGCCGCCTTTTGCCCAAACACACGTGGAAATCCAAGCGCGAATGCGTAAAGCGTGTGCATGCCTGACGATAACCGTTCGAATAATTCGCCGCCAGAGCGCTACACCTATGCCAAGGCGGGCGTCTCGATCGACGCCGGCAATGCATTGGTCAAGGCGATTGGCCCCCTGGTAAAAGCCACCGCACGCCCCGGCGCGACGTCCGAACTGGGCGGATTTGGCGGGTTCTTCGATCCGCGCGCGGCGGGATATGTCGATCCGCTGCTAGTGGCGGCAAATGACGGGGTTGGCACTAAGCTGAAACTGGCAATCGATCATGACCGGCACGATTGCGTGGGTATTGATCTGGTCGCGATGTGCGTCAACGATCTGATCGTTCAGGGTGCGGAACCACTGTTTTTCTTGGACTATTTCGCCACCGGTAAGCTGGAAACTGGGATTGCAGAGCGAGTCGTGGCCGGAATTGCGCAAGGGTGCAAAATAGCGGGTTGCGCGCTGATCGGCGGGGAAACCGCTGAAATGCCCGGCATGTATGCACCGGGCGATTATGATCTGGCAGGATTCTGCGTCGGCGCGGTGGAGCGCGGGCAGCAATTGACCGGGGACAAGGTTGCCCCGGGGCAGGTACTGCTCGGCCTCGCCAGTTCGGGGGTGCATTCGAACGGATATTCGCTCGTTCGGCGGCTGGCGGAAGACTGGGGCTGGAAACTCAACCGCCCTGCCTTGTTCGATGCTGACAGATTGCTGATCGACTATCTGATTGAACCAACCAAAATCTACGTGAAAAGCCTGTTGCCCGCGATCCGCAGCGGCAAAATCGCCGCCTGTGCGCATATTACCGGCGGCGGCCTGCTCGAAAATATCCCCCGCGTATTGCCCGATGGGGCGCATGCGATGGTCGATGCCGACGCCTGGCAGCAGCCCCGCCTGATGGCCTTCCTTCAGGGACAGGGCAATATCGAGCCGGAGGAAATGGCCCGTACCTTCAATTGCGGGGTGGGCATGGTGCTGGCGGTTGAACCGGGTCAGATGGACGCGCTCACTGCCGAACTGACTGCTGCGGGTGAAACCGTGATGCGCGTCGGCGAGATTATCGCGGGCGAGAAAGGCTGCACCGTGCGCGGTTCAGCCGGGACCTGGTCTGCCTTGGCCGATTGGGAAGCGAGCCACCTTGGCTGAAAAAGCCACCAGCAAGATTGGGGTCGCCGTGTTCATATCGGGCAGCGGCACCAATATGGCGGCGCTGATCTATGCCAGCAGAATGGCGGGTGCCGGGTACGAGATCGTACTGGCCGCCAGCAATGACCCGGCGGCAGGCGGGCTGACCCTGGCCGCAGCAGAGGGCATTCCGACTTTCACGCTGTCACACAAAGGCATGGACCGCGCCGTGCATGACGCCGCGATGGAGGCCGCCGCAGTCGATGCAGGCGCGCAAATCATCGCGCTGGCCGGATATATGCGGATCCTGTCGGATGAATTCGTCGGGCGGTGGCACGGGCGAATGCTCAATATTCACCCCTCGCTGCTGCCGAAATATCGCGGTCTGGACACCTTTGCGCGCGCGCTGGAGGCGGGCGATAGCAGGGCCGGCGCGACAGTCCATCTGGTCAGCACGGAACTGGATGCCGGAGAAATTCTGGGGCAGGTGGAGGTCGCCGTGCAGCCGGGCGATACTCCGCAGACGCTGGCCGATCGGGTGCGGTTGGCCGAACACCAACTCTACCCCCGCGTGCTCAATGATTTTGCGACCCGCCCCTATGATGCGGAATATTTGCTGGGCCGGGTGCGGGAAATCGCGATGGCCCTGCCCGAAGTGGAGGAGCGCGAGAGCCACGGCGCGCCCGGCTGGCGCACCGGCGGCAAGAGCGGCAAATATTTCGCCTATCTCAGCAACCGTCATCACGGCGAACCCCATATCGCCCTGCTCGCCAAGACGAGCGGTACGGACGAAATGGCGGACCTTGTCATACGCGACCCGGAAACCTTCTTCCGCCCCGCCTATTACGGGGCCAGCGGCTGGATCGGCATAATCCTGAACCACGCCGGCGTGGATTGGGATCAGGTGGAATATTGGGTGCAGCGTAGCTGGCGCACCGCCGCACCCAAACGGCTGACGGTGCTGCTGGATGCATCCGACGAATTCTGACCGCTGACCGCCAGATTACCGGTGTCTCCGGCAAAAAATTGCTGCCAAATGGCCCCTAGTCCTTAAGCCGTTTTTAACCATAGGGCCGTAATCTGCACGCATGGTTTACACAGGCAACACAATGCATTCGGTCCGGCCATGGCAGTGAAGAATTTCCTTCAGGGGCTCTCAGCCAGGAAAGAGGGACCATCCCACAACCGAGCAAGCGCGCACACGCCTGTTGCGGGGGATCTGCGCGCCCGCGTTCTGGATGAATATGACCGCGCGGGAATAGGCTGGATCTGGGCAACGGATTCCGAAGGGAAATTGATCTACCTGCCCGATCAGGCTAGCCAAACGCTTGGCCTGGACGCGAAGGAACTGATCGGCAGGCCGCTGGATGATCTGTTCGAAATCGATTCGAGCGGCATCCAGGAAGGCAATGGCCGGACGCTAAAATTCCAGTTGAAGGCGCGCCACAAGATCACCGATCAGATTGTCAGGTTTTCGCATGGCGATCAGGACCGGGATGCCCGCCATGTCTGGTGGTCCCTGTCGGGCCATCCGGTTCGCGATGCATCCGGGGAATTCGCCGGATATCGCGGCAGCGCCAGTGATGTAACGATCCAGTACGAACGCAAGCTGGTCGATTCCAAAATGGCGGATTTCGATTCGCTCACCGGCCTGGCCAACCGCCATCAGATGGACCGCCAGATCGAAAGCACTCTGGCCGCCTTCAAGGCATCGGGGCGGGCCTGTGCGCTGATGATGTTGGATCTCGACAAATTCAAACGGGTCAACGACACCCTGGGCCACCAGGCCGGTGATGCCATGCTGATCGAAGTTGCGGAAAGGCTGAAGAACATTACCGGTGACCGGGCCAAAATCGGCCGGCTCGGCGGTGACGAATTCCAGATCATGATCGCTGACGAGGATGATCGGGGCAAACTTGGCCAACTCGCCAAGAAAATCATCCAGATTCTGTCGCAGCCCTATTCTCTGGATGAAGGCAAGCGGGCGATCATCGGAGCCTCCGTAGGGATTGCGGTGGCCCCGTTCGACGGTGCCACGAGCGAGGAACTGGTCCGGTCGGCCGATCTGGCGTTATACGCCGCCAAGAATGGCGGGCGCGGCCAGTTCCGGTTCTATGCCACCGACCTAAAAAATGAAGAACAGGAACGCCAGGGCATTCTCGATGATTTGCGAGAGGCGCTGGAAATGGACCAGCTGTACCTGCAATACCAGCCGGTGGTGGACGTCAGGAACGGGTATGTCGTGGGTCTGGAGGCGTTGATGCGCTGGGAACACCCTGAACGCGGCTTAGTCAGCCCGGGCCTGTTCATTCCGGTTGCCGAAGATAGTGACCTGATCAACAATCTGGGTGAATGGGCGTTGCGCAACGCCTGCGCCGCTGCCGCGAAATGGCCTAGGAGCCTGCGCGTTGCAGTGAATGTTTCGGCCGTACAATTTGCCAACCCCGGCCTGCCCAAAGTCGTGGCGAATGCGCTGGCCAATTCGGGTCTGGAGCCAGACCGTCTGGAACTGGAACTGACCGAGAGCATCTTTGTCGGTGATAATGACGACACGGAAAAAATGTTCGCCCAGCTTAAGGGCCTGGGTGTCCGGCTGGCTCTCGATGATTTCGGTACCGGCTATTCCTCGCTCAGCTATCTGCGCGCCGCACCGTTCGACAAAATCAAGGTCGACAAGAGCTTCGTCGACAGTTGCACCCAGAAAGACAAAAACAGTGCCAAGATCATCGCCGCCATCGTCGGGCTGTCAAGCGCGCTCAACATGGAAACTACGGTTGAAGGGGTCGAGGCTTTCGACCAGCTCGAAGTGGTCAAATCCAACGGCGCGACACTGGTCCAGGGTTTCATCTATTCGCGGCCGCTGAACGAAGAAGTCGTGCTGGAACGCATCGAGAGCGGCGAATTCAAAATCACTCCCGATGGACCCGCAACCTATCGGCCGGATCGCCGGTCCGTATTCCGCCGGATCGGCGTGATCCACGAGGACTATTACTACAATGCTGTCATGCGGGACCTGTCGCGCAACGGTGCCGGACTGGAAGGTATCGTCGGGGTTGAAATCGGGACAGAGCTGGTTCTGGACCTGGGCGAAGGGCAATTGGCGGTCTGCACCGTGATACGGGCCCGCGATGCGGAATTTGGTGTGGAATTTGAAACCGAACTGACCAGCGATGGTTCGGGCGGCCTGTGCACACGCCACCGAATCTCGCCCTACACGGTTGCCGCAGCCGGCCTGCCGAAAAAACCGGGAACTGCCGGGCCAACCGAGGGCAAGCGAGACCAATCAACGCCCAAATTCATGGAAGTCAGCACCTGACGGCGCTGTTGCTCTGACATTGCCGCTGACTTGCCCGGTGGACCAATTCCAGGCGAACAATCCAATCGATCGACCCCGTCCGGTCAGGATCCGTATCCCATCAACCCCGGTACGAAATCTTGCCACCAGTCTGAACCCCACAGCAGATTCACGGCAATCGCGCATGGGATAAAAATGCTCAGCCAGATGACATAGGCCTTGTGAATCCGTCCCAGCCGGTACCGGTCCCACACAAACATCGGCGCGATCCATGCCAGGACATATAGGTCGGCAGAATAGGCTGCATCGGGAAAACTGTGGGGAATCCAGCTGATCCGGTCAATCGCCGCTGGCAGGGGAATAACAGTGGCCAGGATAATCAATCGCTTGTGCGTGTCGGGATCGGTTTTACGCACCTTGAGGGCAAGTATGACAAACAAGGCGAAGAGCAAGCCCGCGCGGATCTGGAGCAACGCAATATTGCCGATCAGTGCCAGCAAACCCTGCATTTGCGCGCCCGCTTGAGGCGGCGCAGACTGGGCTGCATTCCATATCTGGCCATACATGGTCGGCACCAGCACAAATCCGGTCGCCACGATCGCGGGGGCCAGCACCATTGCCGTGATCCCCAACCGCTTGTGCCGGGCCGGACGCCCGGTGGCCATCAGGATGGTTTGTGTCAGAAGCAACAGCAGCCATGATCCCATAAGCACCGCATGCAGGTGCAAAACCGGAGGGAATGGCGCGCGCTGCCCGGCCTCCACTGCGGCAATTTTTGCCAGAGAATCCGGAATGAACCCGACCAGCGTGGTGACAATAAATAAACCCGCCATGAACACATAGATCCACCGATCCACAAAATCGGTGAAGCCGGATGGGCGGTCAATGGAATTTTCGGAAAAAGTCGTACTTGCCTGGCTTGCCATAGCGATCGTCCCCCCCAAGGGTAGCGCGACCTGACGATTGATTACCTTCAAAAAAAGGAATTGACCAGACCAAAAGGCCCGATCTGGCGCACCTCAAACGGGGTTGCCCCGTCAGTTGCGGCAATTAAAAAACCCGCCGGATCGCTCCGACGGGTTTTCGATTTCAAATCTCGAAAGCGATCAGCCGACGATTTCTTCCGGCTTGAAGAAGTAAGCGATTTCGATCGCTGCGTTTTCATCCGAATCCGAACCGTGAACGGTGTTGGCTTCGATGCTTTCGGCCAATTCGCCGCGGATCGTGCCGGGTGCGGCGTCCTTTGGGTTGGTCGCGCCCATGATGTCGCGGTTACGCTGCATCGCGTCTTCACCTTCGAGAACCTGGACCACAACCGGGCCGCTGATCATGAAATCGACCAGTTCACCGAAGAAAGGGCGGTCCTTATGTACGGCGTAGAAGCCTTCGGCCTGTGCGCGGGTCATGTGGATGCGCTTGGATGCGATCACGCGCAGGCCGGCTTCTTCCAGCATCCTGGTAACCGCGCCGGTGATGTTGCGACGGGTGGCATCGGGTTTGATGATCGAAAAGGTGCGGGTAACCGCCATGGGTGTTTCCTGATAGCTGTGGGATTGAGGGGCTGTGTTGCGCGCGCCTCTAGCCGCGTGGGCGTATTATCGCAAGCCTGACGTGATCAGCCCATCTCGCGCCATTTGCCGCCTTCCTGTTTCCAGAAATGCCGTTCCATCGCATCGTTCTGGCCGATCATGGTCCAGCATTCGCGCGCTTCCTGCCGCCGGTCTTCGCCAAACAGCAGGAATGTGCGAGCGAACCGGCTGCTTTCATCACGCCACTTTCCGTCCGCCAGAATCACGAATTGCGCATTGTTCACCGGATCGATCTCACCTGAGACCAACGCTGGCTGGCGCGCCTCGTGCCCTTCCCCCGCGATACCGTGGGCCAGGAACGCCTCGGGGGCCATTTCCCACAGCGCCTTGTCGATCCGGGCGACCTGTTCGGCATCCTCCGACACCACCAAAACGCGCTCCCCCGCCTGTTTCGCGGCACGGACAAGCAGCGGCACAACCGCCTCTGCCGAGGCGGCGTCAAGCAGGTAGAAATCAACTCGCATCGACATCCGGGGTGAAGATAATCGGGTTCTTCTTCGCCGCGCTGCTTACCGCAGTACTGCTCTTCGACCGGCGGCATCGGTCAGAACAATAGCGGACATTTTCCCACTCACGCGCCCATTTCTTTCGCCAGTTGAACGGCAGCCCGCAAGTCAGGCAAATCTTGCTGGGCAATTCAGCCTTGTGTGACGTACGGGCCATGATTTCGTTCAACCTACTGCCGAAGCTTCCAGAGTGTCGCGGATGTATTGGTCCATCAGCCGCACACCGTAACCGGTCGCGCCCTTGTCCCAGGTGGTGCCGGCCTTGTCCGCCCATGCCATGCCCGCAATGTCGCAATGCGCCCACGGCGTGCCCTTGGCAATGAAACGCTGGAGGAACTGTGCGGCGGTAATCGAACCGCCCCCGCGCGGACCGACATTCTTCATGTCCGCAATCGGGCTGTCGATCAGCTTGTCATAGGCCGGGGCCAGCGGCATCCGCCACAATTTATCCCCGGTGGCCTTGCCCGCCGCATCCAGCTTCGCCGCCAGATCATCGTCATTGGCAAAAAGCCCGGCATATTCATTGCCCAGAGAGATGATAATCGCACCGGTCAGCGTGGCGAAATCGACGATTGCAAGCGGAGAAAACTCCTGCTGCGCCCAATGCAGCGCATCACACAATACCAGGCGGCCTTCCGCGTCGGTGTTGATCACTTCGATGGTCTGGCCGGACATGCTGGTAACCACATCGCCTGGACGCTGCGCCTTGCCGTCAGGCATATTTTCGACCAGGCCCATCACGCCCACGACATTCGCCTTTGCCTTGCGGGTGACCAGCGCCAGCATTGCGCCCGCCACCGCGCCAGCGCCGCCCATGTCCCATTTCATGTCTTCCATACCCGGGCCCGGCTTCAGAGAAATACCGCCGGTATCGAAAGTCACCCCCTTGCCGACAAAGCACATCGGCTTCGCACTGGCCGCGCCGCCATTCCAACGGACTGCCAGAATGCGCGATGGCTGGTCGGAACCAAGCCCGACACCCAGCAGCGAGCCCATGCCCAGCTTTTCCATCGCTTCATCATCCAGCACGATCAGTTCCGCGCCGGTGCCTTCAAACATCTTGCGGCATTTTTCGACAAAGCTGACCGGGAACAGCTTGTTCGCCGGTTCCGCCACCAGATGGCGGGTGAATTCGACCCCGGTAGCGACAGCGGAGGCATCGGCCCAGGCTGCATCGATGCCGTCGGGCGCGCCAACCACGGTCACCGTCTTCAGGGTGATTTTCTGTTCTTCCTTCAGCTTGGTGCGATATTCATCGTGGCGCCAGCCGCGCAGCCTCAGGCCCAGCAGGACAGAAGCCGCGTCTTGCGCGCCCAGCGCGCTATCCGAAAGATCGAGCACCATGGATGTTTCGCCCGAGGTCAGGAATTTCGCGGTCAGCGCTGCGCCTGCTTTTTCCAGATTCGTGCGCCGGTCCTTGCTGCCGGGTTCCCCTGCCCCCGCAATTGCCACGCGAACCACCTTCTCGCCGCGTTCGACAAATCCATCGAAAGACTGGCCAGCATTGCCCTTGAAGCGGGCAGTCCTGGCACCTTCGACCAAAGATGTTTCCAGCCCCGCAGGCATGGTGCCCTTGTCGGCGATACGGGCCACTAATCTGGCGTCGGCGGGAATGGTCTGGCTAAACAGGATTTTCATGAAGGCTCCAAACAGAGATAGCGTTAAGTATGAGCGGGGTTTGCAGCAACACAAGACCGCCGCTTCGCTTGGCGATTGCGATTAGTCGCGGGCGGTGCGATAGGCAAGACGTGCCCCCGCCCTACCCATGCCGACTGGCAGACCGAGATAAAGACAACGCCGCGCGCCATGAACCGAATCACACTTTCCACAACCAAGGGTTTGCTGGCCCTGGCGCTCGCGGGCACTGGGGCGGCCTGCCTTTCTGCTCCGGCCTGGGCGCAGGATGTCGCAGCACCTGAGTCGCCCCCTGCCGAACCGCGCAAAATCGATTTCGAGGCGAATAATCTTGAATATGATTCTGAAAATGATGTGGTTACCGCCAGCGGCAATGTGGTCATGCGCAACGAAGAACAGTCGGTCCGGGCGCAGGCAGTCAGCTGGGAACGCAAGAGCGGCCTGATCACCGCATCGGGCGATGTCCGCTTCGTGGACCAGGACGGCAACCAGCTCTATACCGAGCAGCTGGAACTGAACGACAAGTTTGAAACTGGTACCATGAAAGATATGCTGCTGGCGCTGCGCGAAGGTGGCCGGTTGGCAGCCAACAGCGGGACCCGCGGCGAAGACGGCACGATCATCCTGAACGAAGCCGCCTACAGCGCCTGCATGGTCGAAGACGCGGAAGGATGCGGCAAGGATCCCAGCTGGCGGATTACAGCGGACCGGGTAACCTATGACCCGGAAAACCGCCGCGTCCGGTTCCGCGGGGCCTATCTGGAATTGTTCGGGGCACGGTTGCTGCCGCTGCCCGGGCTAGCGCTGCGCACCGATGGCCGCGCAGCATCCGGTTTCCTGGTTCCCGATATCCGGATCGGACAGACCAACGGGCTGGAAGTAACCAGCAGCTATTACTGGCGCATGGCCGATAATCGCGACCTGACGCTGAACGGCACGGTTTTCAGCGGGGCGCTGCCGATGCTTTCCGGCCAGTTCCGGCACCTGGTCGATGAAGGTGCCTACCAGATTACCGGCTATCTGACGGAAAGCCGCCGCATTTCCAGCTTTACCGGTGCGCCGACATCGGAACGCGATCTGCGCGGGTATATTGCGGCAAATGGCAAATTCCAGTTTACCCCGGAATGGAGCGTGACCGGTTCGATCCGCCGCGCGACCGACCGGACTTTCCTGCGCCGGTACGACATCAGCAATGACGACCGCCTGCGTTCGACCATCAATGTCGAGCGGATCGACGACAGGAGCTATTTCTCCTTCGCCGGCTGGGCCACCCAGACGATGCGGCTGGATCAGGACAAGGGGCAGGTCCCGCTGGTGCTTCCCGTGGTCGATTACCGCCGCCGACAGACAGATCCGGTGTTGGGCGGGCAAGTCGAATGGCAGATCAACTCGCTCAATCTCGCGCGCGAGAGCGGGCAGGACACGCAGCGCGCCTTCGCGGGGGCGCGGTGGGATTTGCGCGGCGTAACCGGGCTGGGGCAGATCGTGTCGCTGACGGCACTTGCGCGCGGCGATGTCTATCACAGCAGCGACAATGAACTGACCGATACGGTTTCGTACCGGGGCCTGCCCGGTTGGCAGGCCCGCGGTGTCGCCCTGGGGGCGGTCGATGTAAAATGGCCCTTCGTCGGCGAATTTTTCGGCGGCACCCAGGTCCTGACCCCGCGCGTGCAATTGGTCGCCACTCCGCCGATCCGTAATCTGGCGGTGCCGAACGAAGATTCGCGCGCGATCGATCTGGAAGATTCCAACCTGTTCGCGCTCAACCGTTTCCCCGGGTATGACCGGGTGGAGGACGGCGTCCGCCTGACTTACGGGCTGGACTGGGAATTGCAGCGCCCTGACTGGCGGGTGAAGACCACCCTTGGCCAGTCTTACCGGTTCAAGGAAACATCCGACATTCTGGTGGATGGAACCGGTCTGAGTGACCGGGTGTCGGATTTTGTCGGGCGTTCCGAAGTCCGTTTTCAGGATTTCGTCAAGGTCACCCACCGCTACCGGCTGGACAAGGACAGTCTGAAGCTGCGGCGTAATGAATTCGACGCCACGATCGGATCGCGCCAGACCTATTTCGAGGTCGGCTATCTCAAACTCAACCGCGATATCGACGAATTGGTGGAAGATTTGCAGGACCGTGAGGAATTGCGCATCGCCACCCGTGTTCACTTCGCCAACTATTGGTCGGTATTCGGATCTGGCGTATTCAACCTGACCGACAGGACCGAAGACCCGACGCTGAATTCCGACGGGTTCGAGGCAGTGCGCACCCGGCTGGGCGTGGCCTATCAGGATGATTATCTGGAATTGGGCCTGACCTGGCGGCGCGATTATGTGACCTCAGGCGATGCCGAACGCGGCAATACGTTCCAGCTGTATTTCAGCCTGCGCAATCTGGGCTTTCGTTAGATGGGGGGGCGCAATCCAGCCCTGGATCGCGCCGAAAAAAATGGCCTGTAGCTGGCAACATACAGGCAATTGGCAGCGCGGGCCAAACCGGCTATTCGGTGCCCCACTCAGCTTCGGTTAAGCCGCAAAGGGCAAAATCCACGCCAGTTCATTGCGCGGCAATCCGCGCCACATATCGGAATTTCAGTGTGACTCAGAATACAATGTCCAAACTACTTGCCGGTTTCGCCAGCCTTGGCGTGGCGATGGCCCCCATCGCTGCACAGGCCCAAAATCAGCCCCAACCACAGGCTCGCGGCGGCGCGCAGGTCGGCAATTCGCTCAACATTCCTGAAAATGCCACCCTGCTGGGCAAAAGCGATCCGAACATCCGCCGGGCAACCGCCATGGTGAACGGTGCCGTAATTACCGGCACCGATGTGGACCAGCGCACGGCCTTGCTGGTGGCGGCATCCGATGGCGAGATTCCCGAAGCGGAATTGCAGCGGGTGCGTGAACAGGTGCTGCGCAACCTTATCGACGAAACCTTGAAAATCCAGGAAGCGCGCGCTCAGGAAATCGTGGTTAGCCGGGAAGAGGTCAACCAACGCTATGCGCAGGTGGCATCACAGAACTTCGGGTCGGATACAGGCAAGATGGATGCCTATCTCGCCAGTATCGGGTCTTCGGCGGATTCGCTGAAGCGCCAGATCGAAGGTGAAATGGCGTGGGAAAGACTTCAGCGCCGCGAAATTGCGCCGTTCATCAATGTGTCCGAGGAAGAAGTCCGCGAATTGCTGGCGCGGATGGAAGAATCGCGCGGGACCGAAGAATACCGGATCGGGGAAATCTACCTCGAAGCCACGCCGGAAACCCGTGACGCCGTGCTCGAAAACGCCCGGCGGATTGTCCAGCAACTGCAGCAGGGCGGCAGTTTCGTGGCCTATGCACGCCAATTCTCCGATGCTTCGACCGCAGTGGTCGGCGGCGATCTCGGCTTTGTCCGCTTGGAAACCCTTCCCGCAGAAATGCAGACGGTTGCCCGGGGCATGGAAACGGGACAATTGGTCGGGCCATTCGAAATTCCCGGAGGGTTCGAAATCATGTATCTGATCGACAAACGCCAGATCCTGATGGCCGATCCACGCGATGCGATGCTGAGCCTGAAGCAGATTGCGATCGCTTTTGAACCGGGCGTTAGCGAGGCCGCAGCGGCAGGACGGATCGATGAATTCAGCCAGGTGGTCCAATCAATGCGCGGGTGCGGCGATGTGGACCGCGCCGCGGCGACCATCAACGCCAATGTCGTGACTAATGACAGTGTCAAAGTGCGCGATCTGCCTGACCAGTTGCAGCCCGCCCTGCTGCAATTGCAGGTCGGGCAGACAACTCCGCCATTTGGCTCTATCGAGGATGGTGTAAGCGTGCTGATGCTGTGCGGCCGGGATGATCCCAAGGCGGCAAACACGCCGGACTTCGAACAGATGATGGGCCAGCTGGAAAACGACCGGATTACCAAACGCGCCCAGCGTTACCTGCGCGATCTGCGCAACGACGCCTTTATCGAGTATAATTGATTACAGCGCTGGTGCCGCCTCTCGCCCTGTCGCTGGGTGATCCGGCAGGCATCGGCCCGGAACTGATCGCTGCAGCATGGACAGCGAGGGGGGCGAGGCAATTGCCCGCCTTCTTCGCCGTCGGCGGCGCTGAAATACTGGCCGAAGCAGCCGCCAGACGCGGGATCGACCTGCCGATTGCGCGGATTTCCGATCCGGCAGAGGCGGCGCAGGTGTTCCCCTCCAGCCTGCCGGTCATTGACCTGCCCGATAGCGAATTTGGCGGTGCGCGTTACACACCCGGCAAACCGTGCCGTCAAGGCGCGGTACTTGCGCTCGCCTCCCTCACCCATGCCGCGGATCTGGCCCTTGCCGGCAAAGCTGGCGGCATGGTGACCGGCCCGATTGCCAAATCCCTGCTGGCTGAGGTCGGTTTCGATTTCCCCGGCCAGACCGAATTCCTTTCCCATGCCTGCGGCCTGCCTGCGCAGGACGCAGTGATGATGCTCGCCGGGCCTCAGCTGCGCACCGTTCCGCTGACCGTGCATTGCGCGCTGTCCGCTGTTCCGGGGCTGCTGACCATCGAACTGATCTGCCACCGCGCGCGGATCACGGCGACGGCCTTGCAGCGCGATTTCGGGATCGCCCATCCGCGCCTCACCATCGCCGGGCTCAATCCCCATGCGGGCGAAGACGGCAAGTTCGGTGACGAGGAACAACGGATCATCGCGCCCGCCATCGCAGCGCTGCGGGACGAGGGGCTGGATGTGACCGGCCCCCATCCCGCCGACGCGCTGTTCACCGCCCGCGCACGGCCGACCTATGATGCGGCGCTGTGCATGTATCATGATCAGGCGCTGATCCCGCTGAAGACGCTGGATTTCGACGCCGGGGTGAATGTCACGCTGGGCCTGCCGATAATCCGCACCAGCCCCGATCACGGCACTGCGTTCGGCATTGCGGGCAAGAACACGGCCGATCCCGGAGCAACCATCGCCGCGATCCGCATGGCGGGGGAATGCGCTAAAAGGCGAGGAATCCGGCCACGAACATAATAGCCCAACTCCGTTCGTGTCGAGCGAAGTCGAGACATCTCGCGCAAGTGTCTCGACTTCGCTCGGCACGAACGGGTAAGAGGCATGGGTGAATAACCCCCCTCCCTCCCTTCCCCCCTTGCGCGAAGTCATCGCCCGCCACGGCCTCAGCGCGTCCAAGGCGCTCGGCCAGAATTTCCTGTTCGATGAACAATTGCTCGCCCGCATCGCCGCGATCCCCAGTGATTTGCAGGGCAAGGCAGTGCTGGAGGTCGGGCCCGGCCCCGGCGGTCTGACCCGCGCGCTGCTCCGCGCCGGGGCGCGCG
>JBGSJO010000124.1:0-11566 GCA_041741895.1 Pontixanthobacter sp. | reverse complement strand
CGTCCGCGATGACGGCGCGCCCATCCCGTGGGCTGCGCGCAACGGCGCCAAGCCGGGGCGGGAAGGGGCCGAAAGTTGGGTCATCCAGGGTTCACCAAAATATTCGATTGAAGTCCTCGAACGCACGCCACGGGATATTTGCCCGATGATGCTGGCGCAGTTTTTCGATCAGGTGGGGATTGCCCCGGTCGAACCGGTCCATTGCGCCGCGCACCGGTGGCGGTTCGCCCGTGTGCCCGCCGTGGCGGAGTCGGAGACCGGGCAGGACCTCGGCGATATTGCCATCTGGAACGGCGAAATCGCCTTGGGCGCTGCGGGCGATTGGCTGGCGGGGCCGTGCGTGGAAAGCGCATTCCTCTCCGGCAGGGCGCTAGCGGGACTGATAGCGCAAGATGTGTCCTCACGGTTCATGGAACCGCAGGAATAGCATCCCTATATAGATCTCATGACTCTTGCCGAAAACTGGAACGCTCTGGCGGCGGTGATCGCCGAAATCCCACGCTCGGGCCTGCTCGTGGCCGTGGTCGCCGCGCTGCTGGCAGGCTGGATCGGGGCGATGATGGTCCGCCGCCGGATACCACTAGGCCGGGTGGTGAGCACCGCCAGCACCCTCGCGCTAGCAGTAATTCTGGTCACCGTTGTGCTGCAATTGTCCCGCTTCGATACGCGAATGGATTTTGCACTTCCTGAAATGGGCCTACCGCAGCAAGTGGTCGAAGGCGGGGAAACGCGCATCCCGATGGCGCCTGACGGGCATTTCTGGCTGCGGGCAGAAGTGAACGGCGTGCCGAGCGCCTTCATGGTCGATACCGGCGCCACGCTGACTGCCGTGTCGGACAGGGTTGCCGCCGCCGCCGGGCTGGAAGCGCGCCGGGGCGGAATTCCTATCCGTCTGAACACTGCCAACGGCTCTATTTCCGCGCAGCTTACCTCGATAGATGAACTGCGTTTCGGCAGCGTTGCGGCGCGCGGGCTGGATGCAGTGATGGCCCCCAATCTGGGCGAGACCAATGTTATCGGGATGAATTTGCTTTCGCGTCTGAAATCATGGCGGGTTGAGGAAAATGTGCTGATCCTGGTGCCGAACAATCCGCAGCCTGCGCTCCGGCCCGAAACAGAGCCGGGAACCGGCTCCTACTGAACGCAGCCTCTTGCCGATTGTGCGGCACTGGTGCACCACGCTGCGCATGACAAAACCAGCAACCAAATCGGGCAAATTCGCGCAATTCGCGCTGTATCTATCACTCGCGCTAATCGCATGGTTCGCGGTGGCAGCGTTTGGATCGAAATTCGGGCTGATCGACTGGAAAGTCGGCTTGATGGCGATGACTTTCACCTGGGGACTCTACCTGATCGGCCTGACGGCCCTGATGGCGGCGATCGCACTGGTCTGGACCCTGCTGAAGCCGCCGCGTAGCGGCTGGTTCAAGGCGCTGATCGCGCTGGCAATTCCCGGTGTCTTCTTTGCCGCATTGGGCGCGACAAAGGCCACGGGCGAGAGCGTGCCGCCGATTTACGATATCACCACCAATATTGCCAATCCGCCGATGTATTCGCAAGAGAAGGCGGCGCTGCGCACTTCGCTGGGAGCCAATCCGCTGCTCGATTTCCACACTCCGCTGGGGGAAATGGAACAATGGCAGGGCGAACGCTTCGCCGATGTGGGTGACAAGACTGCGGCGGATTTGATCGCCAGCTTCTATCCCGAACTCAGGACCGCGGTGCTGCCGGTCAGCCCGGATATCGCCGCGCAAAGGGTTGCCGATGCGATGAATGACGCTGGATTTGCCGATGTGCGGATGGAAAATGGCCTGGTGGAGGGCGTGGCAGAGACGTTCCTTTATGGCTTCAAGGATGATGTGGTGGCGCGGATCACTGCGGTGGAAGGCGGCAGCGGGGTTGATTTCCGCTCTACCTCGCGGGTTGGCCTGAGTGACCTTGGCGCAAATGCCAGGCGGATCAAAAAGCTGCTGGACGCGATCCAAACGCAGTAAGGCTAACCGGCGCCAGGCTTCCGGCCAGTCTCAGTCCCGGGGACTGGCGATCCCGCGTTCCAGCATCGATCGAGCGATTTCGGCGACTTCGCCGGGTGACCGGTCGTCCGTCCACACGCCGTAACGCAGGCCCAGGAATACGTTCATTCCCATGATTGCCCATGCATGGGCTTCTTCCAGATCAGGGCGGTATTCGCCGCTTTCGATACCCTTGGCCAGCCGCGCCTCGATCCGGCTTGCGGTGGTTTCATAATGCGCGCGGTAGCTCGCCGGATCGACGAATTCCGCCTCGTCGATGATCCGGTAGATTTCCTTGTGCGTGCGCACGAATTCAAGGAATGCCGACAGTGCTGTGCTTTCCACATCGAGCGATGACAGGTCAGGGCGGATTGCGCCGCCAACGATTGTCTTCACCCTTTCACTCATATCCTGCACCAGCGCGCGGAAAACATCGTCCTTGGTATCGAAATAAGTGTAGAAACTGCCCAAGGCGGTGCCCGCGCGGCGGGTGATCCCGCTGACGGAGGCATCGTGGAATCCGCGCTCGCCAAATTCCGCCTCTGCTGCATCCAGCAATTTACGCATTGTTTGCGCCCCGCGCGCCGTGCGTGGCTGCTTGGACGCGTTTTGTCCGGTCGCTTTTCTTCTCACCCTCATTTTGCCGTCTTTAGGTTTCACCGATAAAATTTACAAGCAGAACTTGAAAGTTGGTTCAACATTCAATATTGGGAAAAAACAACTCAGGGAGAATGAGCAAATGGCTATCAACAGAACCTTCGCATGCAGTCTTTTGGCCGGTGTTGCCGCGCTTGCGCTGGCGGAGGGTCCGGCGCTTGCCCAAGGCGGGGCTCAAGACGGGGCCCAAGATGGCGCGCAGGAAGCCGCGTCCGTATCGGCCGCCAATGATACCTCCGGCGATATGATCGTGGTTACCGCACGTCGGCGGGAAGAACGACTGCTGGACGTTCCGCTGTCGGTCACTTCGATCAGCGGCGAAGAACTCGCAAAAAGCGGCACCCTGGAAATCACCGAAATCGCCCAGGAAATGCCCAATGTGACGCTCGAAGTCAGTCGAGGGACCAACACCACGCTTAGCGCCTTCATCCGCGGTGTTGGCCAGCAGGACCCCGTCGCCGGATTCGAAGCCGGAGTCGGCCTCTATGTCGATGATGTCTATCTGAACCGCCCGCAGGCCGCCGTGCTCGACGTTTATGATGTGGAGCGGATCGAGGTTCTGCGCGGGCCGCAGGGTACGCTTTACGGCCGCAACACAATCGGCGGAGCGATCAAATATGTGACGGCGCGGCTGCCCGCTGAAACGCAGGTCAAGATTCGCGGCACTTATGGCTCGTACGACCAGGCTGACGTGGTCGTGACCGCCTCGACCCCGCTGACCGACAGTCTGCGCATCGGCGCCAGCGGTGCGCGGCTGTCACGCGGCGGGTTTGGCGACAACCTCACGCTCGGCACGGAAAATTACAACAAGGATGTGTGGGCGGCGCGCGGCACGATCGAATTCGACAACGGGCCGCTGTTAGTTCGCCTGTCGGGTGATTACGTCAAGGACGACAGCGAAGCGCGCCAGGGCCACCGCCTGATCCCCGGCCTGCTCACCGGCGCACCGGTTCTGGACGATGTGTTTGACACGCGGGCAGGCCTGAATGTGGTTGAACAGAGTGTGGAGGCTTACGGCGGCGCGTTGAACATTGCCCTGCAAGTCAGTGATACGATTACCCTGAAAAGCATCACCGGTTACCGCGAAGACAAATCCACCACGCCGATCGATTTTGACAGCCTTCCCGCTGCCGATCTGGATGTGCCGGCAATCTACAACAATGACCAATTCAGCCAGGAACTGCAGCTGCTTTATGAAGGGGAAAGGCTGAACGGCGTGATGGGTGCCTATTACCTGGATGCCAATGCCTTCACCGCATTCGACGTGGCGCTGTTCACGACTGGTGCCCTGCCAGTCGTCGGCCTTCCCGGACTGAATGCCCAGACACTGGGCGATGTGGGCACCAAGACATGGTCGGTGTTCGGTGATTTCACCTATGATCTGACCGATCAGTTCTCGGTTTCGGTCGGCGGGCGCTATACCAATGACAAGCGGACATCGCGAATCCTACGGACCACTTTCATCGGCGGATTTTCCGATCTGTTCGATGGCACCGGCATTCCGATAGCGGTCACGTCCGATTTCCGGGGCAGCCAGACGTTCAAGGAATTCACGCCGCGCGCCTCGATCAGCTACAAGCCGAACGAGAACCACAATTTCTACATTTCCTATTCACAAGGCTTCAAGGGTGGCGGTTTCGATCCGCGCGGCCAGTCCACCCAGGCACCTGATCTCAACGGCAGCGGTGCACGCGATGCGGAAGATATCTTCAACTTCCTCAGCTTCGATCCCGAAACGGTTGATAGTTATGAAATCGGCTGGAAGGCCTCGTTACTCGACAACCGGCTGAACATCAGCGTTGCCGCGTTCAAGGGTGATTACAGCGACGTGCAGATCCCGGGTTCGGTCGGATTTGATCGTGATGGCGACGGGATCAATGAAAGCTTTGCCGGGATTACCAGCAATGCCGCCAGCGCTGATGTAAACGGGCTGGAGTTCGAAGGCCGCGCGCTGGTTGGGCGCGATTTTGCCGGGGCAGGCAGCCGGTTCAATGTGAACTGGTCGCTCGGTTATCTCGACGCCAAATTCAACACTTTCATCGACGCGTTCGGCAATGATGTGGCGGATGCGCGGGTGTTCCAGAACACGCCAGAATTCACGGTCCACGCCGGTTTCGATCTTGGTCTGCCGGTCGCGTCGTCCGGCATGGTTGATTTCCTGGGTTCGGTGTCCATGCGCAGCGATGCCAGCCAGTTCGAAGTGCGTAATGCCTTCCTCGACCAGGATGGCTTCGCGCTGGTCGATGCCAGCATTGTCTATACCGACGATGCTGACCGGTTCTCCATCGGGGTCCACGGCAAGAATCTGTTCGACAAACGCTACATCGTGTCCGGCTACAATTTCGTGGCCGGGGGCACAGGCGGGCAACCATTCCGCTCCACGCTGGGGCTGGAAGGTACACTGACCGGCTTCTACGGCGATCCGCGCCGGTTCTACATTACCGGCGAAGTGCGCTTCTAAAACGGCGCTCATCGCCGCGGCGATTGGTCGTCACGGAGCTATTGGTTGGCGGGGGGATGCACCATGCAATCCCCCCGCTGATCTGTTTGCAGTACGCCGCACGGTAACGCGCCATTTGTAAGAGCCAATAGTGCCAAATGCACAGCCAGGCCTGCTGCCTTCGTGACAAGGTCTGCGCACTATGTCATCCTTACTGCGGGGGGTGGAGGCGTTATGGAAAATCACCATGATTTCGTTATTGTCGGCGGCGGGTCCGCCGGGGCTGCGCTGGCGGCCAGGCTGTCGGAAGATGCGCGCGTATCGGTCTGCCTGATCGAAGCGGGCGGGCGGCCGCCGGTACATGAACAGATGCCGGTGGCCTGCGCTTCGCTGCAACTCGATCCGGCGGTGGACTGGATGTTCACTGGCGATCCGGGGAAGGGCGGTCTGGGTCTGAAAAATCGCCGCATCCCGGTTCCGCGCGGCAAGATGCTGGGCGGTTCCTCCGGGATCAATTACATGGTGTTCGTGCGCGGGCATCCGGGCGATTTCGACAATTGGGCGAATTTGGGCGCGGCTGGCTGGAGCTACCAGGATGTTCTGCCGTGCTTCAAACGCATGGAAGACATGATCGAAACCAATGAAGCCAGCGTTGACCGTGACACGCGCGGCAATTCGGGGCCTGTTGGGGTGGCAATCCGTTCACCGGTCATCCCTGCATCGCGGGACTTTGTCAAAGCCGCCGCTGCATCCGGATTGGCGGAAGGCGATTACAATGGATCGGGGAGGCACAATCCCGGCGGCGTTGCATCGCTGGTCCAGACCAATACCCGCAAAGGTAAACGATCGAGCACGTTCCATGCCTATCTCGAAGATGCCGCCGAACTGCGGACGAACCTGACCATCATCACCGATGCTCAGGTCCAGCGCCTGATCCTGACCGGCGAGGGAGGCGGGCTGGCCGCGACTGGCGCGGAATACCGCGATGCCGATGGGGCCCTGCATACGATGGGCGCTAAGCGTGAAGTCATTCTGAGCGCCGGGGCGGTTGGCTCCCCCCATTTGCTTATGCTGTCCGGAATTGGCCCGCGCCGCGAGTTGGAGGCCGCGGGAATACCGTGCCGCCTCGACTTGCCCGATGTCGGCAAACATCTGAAGGATCACATCGAAACCGCAATGCATTTTCCTGCGCCCGGGATCGCTGTGACCATGGCGGAGGTTGGCCTGTCTGCCGGGCCGGACGCGTTGCGGGGGCCGGGCGGGCCATTGCCAGCCGATCCGGCGGACGATGCCAATCTGACCCCCGATCAGGCAGAGCTGAAGGTGGAAGCGGAACGGCGGGTTGCGGAATGGGCCGAAACCGGCAGCGGCCTTGCGTCATCCTCGCTCTATGACGGCATTTCATTTTTCTCCACCGGTCTGGGCGATGAATACACGCATGACGGGCAGATCGGTTTCATTCCCTGCGGCTATGACGAAGATGTCCTCGGCAACCGGGTCAATATCGACCTGGACATGATCATGGCCGATGCGTCCAAAACACTGGCACCGGATGCGGAACACGTGATGTTCCTGGCCAGCAATTGCGTGCCGCGCAGCGAGGGCGAAATCATTATCCAGAGCGCGGACGCATCGGTCCCGCCGCTGATCAATTTCAACTATTTCAGCGATCCCCACGATCTGAAAGTGATGGTCGCGATCCAGCGCCGGGTGCTGGAAATTGCCGCGAACTGGCCGGGCGAAAGGAAGCTGGGTCCATGGCTGGTCCCGCCCATGCTGGCACAGATGCACGGGTTTCAGGATGGCGATGAACCGAGCGACGCGCTGCTCGAAAACTTCGCCCTGCATTTCGCGACGACCGTCTATCACCTGTCCTGCACCTGCCGGATCGGCAGCGTGGTCGATGCCGACTTGCGGGTGATCGGCGTCAGGAATTTGCGGGTGGCGGACGCCAGCATCATGCCGGAAATCCCCAGCGGAAACATCAATGCGCCGTCGATCATGATCGGCGAACGGGCGGCCGACCTAATCAGCCGTGATCACGCCCTGGCATTGACCTTGGCTGCCGCTACATCCGGATGAGGGGGATTTGGCGGAAGAACATTTGCAGTGCCATGACCCAAAAATGTGCCTGGCGAGAATGTCTCGCCGGGCAAAGGTGAAGGCGGGACTGCTCCTGCCCTTCGATTCGCCTTTGCGGTATCGCTTACTTCAAACAGCATTTTTAAAGGGGCGTATCTGTAAGCACAGTCTGCATCGGATATTGCCCGCAAATTATAGAAATAGAATGCGGCACAATAATCGCTGAAATCAAGCCCGAAAACTTATCCTCTGTACGAAATCGTACAGACATGGTAATATGTTGTAATCTAAACGTTAAAATAGCAAATAATTGGAACAGAGTATTATTCTAATTTGGGCGCAATCGGCTGCGAGTGTTGTCCTCCCGCCCAGTGATAAAGGGGCGGCATTGCGTGCAGATTGAGCAGTCTTCGGTCGGGAACTTGCTGCTCGCCAGCTTGTCACCGGGCGATTATGCTCTGTTTGCGCCCGACCTCGTCCGGGTTGACCTGATCAGGCGGACATTGCTGTCATCGCCAGAACAACCGATCGTATATTGCTGGTTCCTCGAAAATGGCATCGCCTCGATGGTCGCTACGTCGCGCGACGGGCAGGAGACCGAAGCCGGTATCGTCGGCCGCGAAGGGATGATCGATGTCGCGACCATTATGGGTTCCCCGCGCACGCCGCTGCGCACCTTCATCCAGATATCCGGAAAGGGCCTGCGCATTCCGGCCCGCACCATGATCGCTGCCTATTCGGCTAGCGAGACAGTGCGCAAGACATTCAATCAATTTACATTCGAATTGCTGTGCCAGATCGCGCAGACTGCACTGGCGAATGCGTCATATTCAGTCGAGCAACGTCTCGCGCGCTGGTTGCTGATGTGCGCCGATCGTCTGGACCGCAATGAAATTTCCCTGACCCATGAATCCCTGTCCGTGATGCTCAACGTCCGGCGGGCCGGAGTAACCCAGGCGATCCAATCCCTGCAAAGCGCAGGATATCTGGAAACCAGGCGCGGATCGGCCCGCATAGTCAATCGCCGCGGGCTGGAGGAATTTGCGCAGGACGCCTATTCAGCGCCTTTGCTCTGATATCCCGTCAGACAGGAACCTTTTCCCCAATTTGTACGTTAGGGGACAGACTCCTGTGGATAATTAACAGTAAGTTGGCGACTCGAGCGAACCTGGTGGAAGGATTGGCTGTGGACCGAGGTGAATGGATTGCGTGCCGCAATATTCGAAATTATTCGGCATTGATCAGGGGGTCTATGGATTCTGATCTCAAGCTGGTCGTTAACCGGCTGCTGCGAGAGGAAAAGAAGAAATTGGCGCCCCTGCCAGCAAGGCATGGCGAACTTGTTACTTTGGAATAAGCGTCCTTAGCTTTTCGGCAACAGCCAGTTTCAGCGCCAGTGCCGCGCTGCTGGCAACCGGCACATTCGCTTCGCCGCATACCTACCGCACTTGAAGTGCCTTATGCGGCAATAGAGATGATCCGAAAAATTTGAACAGTGGGTTAACCGCGCGCTCTGCGTTACAGGGAAACGGGCGCCGAACTGGAACCCATGCCCAGCGCGGGAATGGCTTTGGCTACCCGCTGCATTGCAATTGCGGCAATCAGGAACGCGCAGGCGGCGAACAGCATCGTCCAGATCGGTTCACCGGGAAAGAATGTCTTCATGATCGATCCCATGATGGTTGCCACCAGCAATTGGGGCACAACGATGAAAATATTGAATAACCCCATGTAGATCCCGAGTTTGCGCTGGGGCAAATTGGATGCGAGGATGGCATAAGGCATCGCCAGGATCGACGCCCAGGCGATCCCGATGCCAATTTCGCAAAGCAGCAGTGCATAGGCATCACGCAGCAGGAAAAATCCCATGAAGCCAAGCGCGCCCAGCGTCAGGCAGATCGAGTGGGTCCTTACCTGGCCATATTTGCGCGACAGCACCGGCAACAGGGTGAGGGCGGCAACAGCGGCGACGCCATTGTAAACCGTGAACAATACGCTCACCCAGTTTGCGCCATCGTTATAAGCGGCGCTCCCGGTGTCGGTGCTGCCAAATACATACTGTGTCACCACCGGTGTGGTGTTGATCCACATGATGAACAGTGCCGACCAGCTGAAGAACTGCACCACGGCCAACCGTTTCATCACATCGGGCATTCCGGCAAAGTCACCCACGATCGAAGACAGCATGTTGGCCGTTTTGCCCTGCCGGGCCAGATAAATCGCGAGCGCAGTGATCAGGCCGTAAACTGCTAGCAGTCCGCCAAGCAGGAAGACTTCCTTTTTCAATACCAACACATCGACAGCGACGATAACGATTAGGCCAAGCATGGTCCACGCCATGGCCGAACCATAGGATTTTGCCGCCAATGCGCGCACCGGCCCGGTATCATCCAGCAGTGCCGGCCCTTCGAAAGATGTCACATCATCGGGGCTGTATTCCTGCGTGGTGATAACCGTCCACAACACCGCCGAAAAAAGGGCTATCGCGCCAAACCAGAAACTCCATTTCACCGTATCGGGCAGTCCGCCGGCAGGCGCGACGTTGGGGACACCCATCTGTTCGAGGAAAAAGGGAAAGATCGACCCGACCACAGCGCCCGCACCGATAAATGCGGTCTGTACCGCATAGCCTGCGCTATGCTGATCGGTACCCAGCATATCGCCGACGAATGCGCGAAACGGTTCCATCGCCGTGTTGAGTGATGCGTCGAGCAGCCACAGCATGGCGGCCGCAAACACCAGCGGAGCGGCGATGAGCGGCGCCATCGGCATCGCGAGCAGCGCCAGCGCGGAGAGGATGGCCCCGGCCAGGAAATAGGGACGGCGGCGGCCGAGCCGGGTCCATGTCTTGTCGGAAAAATGGCCGACGATGGGTTGCACGATCAGCCCGGTCAGCGGTGCCGCGACCCACAGCGCCGGCAAATCGTCCATGCTCGCACCAAGCGTCTGGAACACGCGGCTCATATTTGCATTTTGCAGGGCAAAGCCGATCTGGATCCCGAAAAATCCGAAGCTGATATTCCATAGGCCCCAGAAACCCAGCCGTGGTTTTTTGCGCAACATTTCCATAATCAGGCACCTTCCCATGTTGCGGGCGGGCTTGCGCCGCCTTCGCATCGAACGCACGGCTGGCACGTTCGCTGGCGGACAACAAGGTTGCATACGAATGTGAAGCGTTACCGGTGAACCGGCGTGGATGACGCCGGATGCCGCCGGATCAGGGGGATGTGCTGGCGCGAACGATCAATTGGGCGGGCAGGGTCCGGGGCGGCCGCGGTGTATTTTCGATCTGGGCGATCAGAGTATCGACCAGCAACGCCCCGGCATTCTTGGTATCCTGCATCAAGGTGGTCAGTGGGGGCGTAGTGACGCTGGCGGTGGAAATATCATCAAAACCGACCACCGCAACATCGTCCGGGACGATGAAACCTGCCTCCGCCAGGGCCCGCAACGCGCCAATTGCGATCAGATCGCTGCCAGCGAACAGCCCGTCAAATGCGATGTCGCGGGCAAGCAACAATTTGGCGGTACGGTAGCCTTCCTCTTCCGTGGTCAGGGCGTCCATCTGCAACCGGTCGTCAAACGCCATGCCCGCTTGTCTCAGAGCATCGCGCAGGCCGCGGTAACGGTCGGCGAATTCGGGATAATGTTCATCCGCCTGGCCCAGGAAGGCGATTTTCGTCCGGCCCAGGGATAGCAAATGTTCACCGGCCATCCTGCCCGCGCCGAAATTGTCGGAACCGACCGTCGCACCGATATTATCTTCCCCGACAGAGCCCCAGCGAACGAAATGCGTACCCTGGCGCACCAGCTGTTCCAGCCGGCTTTCGTAAACCGAATAATCGCCATACCCGAGCAGGATCAATCCATCTGCGCGGTGACTGTCCTGATAGCGGACATGCCAGTCATCCTCCATGCGCTGGAATGAAATGAGCAGGTCGAGACCGCAAGCGGCGCAGTGCCGGGTAATAGATCCGAGCATCGCCAGGAAAAACGGATTGATCATGCTTTCGTCCGGCGTCGGGTCTTCGAACAACAGCAGGGCAAGCGTGTTTGACCGCTGGGAACGCAGCGAGGAAGCGTTCTTGTCGACGGTATAATTGAGTTCCCTGGCGATCTGCTCGATCTTCGCACGCGTGCTTGCGCTCACCGACTTGTCACCGCGCAGCGCGCGGCTGACAGTCGGCTGCGAAACCCCTGCCAGATAGGCAATATCAAAACTCGTCGGCTTTGCCGAGGGTGTGCGACCCATATCATGCTCCCGCGCGACATCTAACATATGTTCGGCGTGCAGGCGAAAGGTATATTGCGCCGGATTTTCCGGTTTCCAGGCAAATGGCCGCTGGTGCATTTTTGTGACACTCCGCCATGCTGC
>JBGSJO010000123.1:0-4357 GCA_041741895.1 Pontixanthobacter sp. | reverse complement strand
GACCCTGTCGGCCAGAAGATCGACCGGACGCAGCGCCCCAACGGGCTGGTTCTCGAACGTGTGCGCGTGCCGATTGGCTTGCTCGGGATCATCTATGAAAGCCGTCCCAATGTAACGGCGGATGCGGCGGCGCTGTGCGTGCGTGCCGGCAATGCCGTGCTGCTGCGCGGAGGCAGCGAGGCGGTCCATTCCAACCGCGCAATCCATGCCGCCATGGTCGGCGGATTGGTCAAAGGCGGCGTTCCGGCGGAAGCTGTGCAATTGATCCCGACGCAGGACCGCGCGGCGGTGGGCGCCATGCTGGCGGCTGCCGGGCTGATCGACATGATCATCCCGCGCGGCGGCAAGAGCCTGGTAGCGCGGGTGCAGGCCGATGCGCGGGTGCCGGTCCTGGCCCATCTCGACGGCATTTGTCACACTTATATCCATCAGGCGGCCGATCCGGAAATGGCGCGCAGCGTGGCCCATAATGCCAAATTGCGCCGCACCGGCATTTGCGGCGCGATGGAAACATTGCTGCTGGATGCGACTTTCCCCGATTCGCCGGCCCTGCTAGGTGATTTGCTGGATGCGGGCTGCGAATTGCGCGGTGATACTCGTGCCCAGGCGATGGATTTACGCATCCTTCCAGCGGCGGCAGAAGATTGGGACACCGAATATCTCGAAGCAATCCTGTCGGTTGCCGTGGTGGACGGGCTGGATGATGCGCTGGCTCATATCGCCGCCCACAGTTCAGGCCACACCGATGTGATCGTGACGCAGGACGAGGCGGCAGCCGAACAATTCCTCGCCATCGTCGATTCGGCGATCGTGATGGTCAATGCCTCTTCCCAATTTGCCGATGGCGGCGAATTCGGGCTGGGCGCGGAAATCGGCATTGCCACGGGCCGGTTGCATGCGCGCGGCCCGGTCGCGCTGGAGGGGCTGACCACGTATAAATGGCTGGTCCGCGGGACCGGCCAAATCCGCCCGTAAGAAATTGCAAGCAAACCAGTAAACCCGCAGGAGCCCTGTATAATGCGCTACCACCGTCTTGGAAGAACCGGCCTTCTCGTGTCCGAATTATGCCTTGGCACCATGACCTTCGGCGGGGGCGGGGGGATATGGGAAAAGATCGGCAATCTCGACCAGGAAAAATCGAATGAACTGGTCAAGGGCGCGGTCGATGCCGGGATCAATTTCATCGATACGGCCAATGTCTATTCGGGCGGATTGTCCGAAAAGATCACCGGCCAGGCGCTGAGGGATCTGGGGATTGCGCGGCAGGACGTGGTGATTGCCACCAAGGCGCTGGGACCGATGGGCAAAGGCATCAATGACAGCGGTGCATCCCGCTATCACCTGATGAACCAGATCGATGCCAGTCTTGAGCGGCTGCAGCTCGATCATGTCGACCTGTATCAGATCCACGGCTGGGACCCGGTCACCCCGATGGAAGAAACCTTGCGTGCACTCGACGATATCGTCCGTTCCGGCCGGGCGCGCTATATCGGGGTGTCCAATTGGGCCGCGTGGCAGATTGCCAAATCGCTTGGCCTGTCCGAGCTCAGGAGCCTCGAAAAATTCGCATCCCTCCAGGCGTATTATTCACTCGCGGGCCGCGATCTGGAACGCGATGTCATCCCGATGCTGGAAAGTGAAGGCCTCGGGCTAATGGTCTGGAGCCCGCTCGCTGGGGGTTTCCTGAGCGGGAAATTTACCCGGGACAGCAAGGGGGAGGGGCGCCGTGCGGACTTCGATTTCCCTCCGATCGACAAGGATCAGGGCTATGACGCGGTCGATGCAATGCGTTCCATCGCCGACGCCAAGAGCGTGACCGTGCCGCAGATCGCGCTGGCATGGTTGCTGGCAAAACCTGCGGTTACTACCGTGATCATCGGGGCCAAGCGGCTCGATCAGCTCAAGGATAATCTCGGGTCGGTCGATGTCGAACTGACGACAGAGGAAATGCAGACCCTCGATGCATGCTGTGCGCCGTCGCCCGAATATCCCGGCTGGATGCTGCAACGCCAGAGCGAATATCGCCGCGATGCGATGGCCGGGAAGGCGCCTTCTTCATGATTCGCACCCGGTAATGGCCCGAATCGGATTACTGGGCGGCAGCTTCAATCCCGCCCATGGCGGGCACCGCCGGGTCAGCCTGTTTGCGCAAGGCGCGCTGGGGCTGGACGAGGTGTGGTGGCTGGTATCGCCCGGTAATCCGCTGAAGCCGGAAAAAGGCATGGCACCGCTGCTCGCTCGGGTAAAATCGGCGGCGGCACAGGCGCGCCGCGCGCCGATAAAAGTCACCGCGATCGAACAACAATTTGGCACACGGTATACTATCGATACTATGCGCGCGCTGCGCCGCCGGTATCCCAAAATGGAATTTGTCTGGCTGATGGGGTCCGACAATCTGGCGCAATTCCACCGTTGGAAGGATTGGCGCGGTATAGCGAAAATGATGCCGATTGCGGTAATCGCGCGGCCCGGCTATAATGACCATGCTGTTGCAAGCCCCGCAATGGCCTGGCTCGGGCGTTTTCGTATGTCCGCCGCCAGATTCAAACAGAGGGGTGAATGGAGCGCACCGGCACTGGTGATCTTGCGTTTCGATCCCGATTCTCGTTCGGCTACGGCAATTCGCCGTGCTGATCCGGATTGGACATCGCGCATGTCGCCGCTACCACCGCGTGACCAGATTACCCACCGCCTCATCAACCGGGCCCCCATAATGATGCGAGACATTGGCTGCGATAGGGGCAAGGCGCCGTGAACAGCGCCCGCCTCGGCATAATGCTCCCATACACACTCAGGAGAAATGATTTCGCCTATGACTCAGGCGCACACACCTCTGGCCGACAATGGCCAATCCGCACAGAATTTGCCCGTGACCGATAGTCCGGCTGAAGACGTTCCTGCACCGGTTCCCGGCTCGCTCCACGCATTGATCATGGATCAGCTGGACGAGGACCAGGCACAGGATATCGTTTCGATTCCGCTTGCCGGAAAATCCTCCATGGCCGATTTCATGGTAATTGCCTCGGGCCGTTCGACACGGCAAGTGGCTTCGATTGCGCAGAAACTGGGCGAGATGGTCAAGAAGGCAGGCCATGGCCCGGTCCGGCTGGAAGGGCTGCCTGCCGCCGATTGGGTACTGCTCGATGCAGGTGATGTGGTCGTGCATCTGTTCCGTCCGGAAGTTCGCAGTTTCTACAATCTGGAACGGATGTGGGCATTTGGCGATGCGCCTCCGGTTTCCGGTATAGCGTGATCTTCCGGCTAATCGGCCAGTAATACGCCTTGCTCCTTCACGTTATCGCGCGCGGCAAGATTGCCCGCTCGCCAGAGGCGGAGCTGGTTGCACGCTATGAAAAGCGGCTTGGCTGGCCGCTGAAACTCACCGAACTGCCCGAAGTGGGTGGGCGGATTCCCGATCCCCAGACCCCGTGCCGTATCGTTCTGCTGGACGAGCGGGGCCGCAACCTGACCTCGGAAGAATTGGCGGCGATCCTGGGTGATTGGCGCGATAGCGGCATTCGCGAGGCGCGCTTCGTGCTGGGCGCGGCGGACGGGCATTCAGCCAGTGATCGAAGCGAAGCAGACCTGCTGCTGGCGTTCGGCAAGGCAACCTGGCCGCATTTGCTGGCCCGGGCGATGGTGCTCGAACAGCTTTACCGGGCGACCACCATTCTGGCTGGTCATCCCTATCATCGTTCCTGAATATCGGGCACAGCGGCGTCACGATGTCACGGACCAGATCAATCCAGCCCTCCGGCCTGACGATACTGGCAGGCTTTGCCGCCATGGCCCTCGCCATCCCCGCCGGATTTGCGGGCCTCGCCCAGCAGAATGACGGGTTTAGAACCATCGACGAAACGCAGGCGGCGCTGGAACGGGCCCTGGCGGAAGCCGCGGCAGCCGATGCGCGCGGCAGGAAGCTGGAAGCCGAAGCCCGCAGCGCAACCGTAGAAGCGCAGAAAACCGCGCGTCAGGCTGCTGCGCTCGCGGCACGTATCCAACAGGCCGAAGCAGACATTACTGCCGCCGATGCGCGCATTGCCCTGATCGCTGGCCAGCGAAGCCAGCTCGGCCGCAGATTGGCCCAGCGGCGTGGACCGCTGGTGCGGCTCACCGCAGCATTGCAGAAACTTGCCCGCCGCCCTCTCGCCCTGTCCGCATTGCGGCCCGGATCCTTGCGCGAAACAGTCTATCTTCAGGCCATGCTGGAAACAGCCATCCCCCAGGTGCAGAGCCAGACCGCTACCTTGCGTGCGGAAATCGACCGGCGTCGGCGATTGGAAAATGCCGCGCGTCAGGCAGCAGCGGCCCTGCGCAGCGGCGAGGAAGAACTGGCCCGGCGGCGGACACGCCTCGC
>JBGSJO010000122.1:0-10234 GCA_041741895.1 Pontixanthobacter sp. | reverse complement strand
CATCGCTGCCACCAGCGCCAGTGTTGGGTAACCGAGCACCTGTGCGCCCCACGCAAATCCCAGCGCGCGCGCAGTGGCCAGGCCAATCCGCACGCCGGTGAAACTTCCCGGACCCTGGGATACGGCGATTTGCGCTGCCTTGCCGGAGCCGGGCAGCGCGGCAATCATCGGGACCAGCCGTTCGGCATGGCCGCGCCCGACCACCCGGTGATCATGCGCGATCAGTTCGCCATTTTCGAACAGCGCGACCGAGCAGGCCTCTGTCGCGCATTCTATTGCCAGCATTCGCATGAGATTGGCGGGCCCCGTCCGTATGAATTCATGACACCGCGCTGATTACACGATGGTGTTGAATTTACCGAATTCAGGGCGCGGGCTGCGGCCGAAGATGCTTTCCGGGTCGCCATAGCCGATCGAACAGATGAAATTGACCTTCACATTGTCGTCATCGCCGAAGAATGCCGCATTGACCGCATCGGCATCGAAACCGGACATTGGCCCGCAATCGAGGCCGAGCGCGCGGGCGGCAAT
Organism: Pontixanthobacter sp.; assembly: GCA_041741895.1. GTDB lineage: Bacteria > Pseudomonadota > Alphaproteobacteria > Sphingomonadales > Sphingomonadaceae > Allopontixanthobacter. The sequence goes on along the minus strand of JBGSJO010000122.1, from coordinate 9,703 downwards.
CATCAGATAGGCTCCCTGAAGGGACGAATTACGAAACGCGCCTTCCTTGCGGCCTTCCTCGTCGCCTTCGAACCAGCTTTTCGCATCGGTATGGGGGAACAGCCAGGGCAGTTCTTCGTGGAAATCGATATCCATGCCGATCACTGCGGTTACCGGCGCGGTCTTGATCTTGTTCTTGTTTCCGTCCGACGCGGCGGCAACCAGCTTCGCCTTGGCCTCTTCCGATTTGACCCAGACGATACGGGCGGGAAGCATGTTGGCCGATGTCGGCCCCATCTTCATCAGATCCCAGATCGCATGGAGCTGTATGTCGCTGACGGGTTTGTCCAGCCAGGCATTATAGCTGCGGGCTTCGCGAAAAATCTGGTCCAACGCATCGCCTTGCAAGTGGTGGCCGTGATATTGGATGGTCACGTGAATATTCCCTTCAGGCGGCCCGAACTTCGGTCACTTCGGGGATATAATGTTTGAGCAGCCCTTCGATCCCGTGCTTCAACGTTGCTGTCGAAGATGGGCAGCCGGAACAGGCGCCTTGCAGGGTCAGGTAAACGACCCCGTCCTTGAACCCGCGATAGGCGATATCGCCGCCGTCACCGGCCACGGCCGGGCGAATGCGGGTTTCCAGCAATTCGCCGATTTGCGCAACGATGTCGGCGTTTGCCGGATCATCCTCAACCACCATTTCCACTTCGGCGGGGATCGAAATCCCGTTCGCGCTGCCGCCAGCAAACAGCGGCGCTTCGCTGACGAAATGATCGAGCAGGATGGCGACCACTTGCGGCTTCAGCGCCGACCAATCGGCCCCCGGGGCGGCGGTCACGGACACGAAATCGCTGCCGAAGAAGACATTCACGACCTCGCCAGTGTCGAAAATCGCCTCTGCCAGCGGGGATGCCTCTGCCGCTTCGGGCGAAGAAAATTCGCGGGTGCCGTCCATCATGACCTGCCGCCCGGGCAGGAATTTCAGGCTGGCGGGATTAGGTGTGGTTTCTGTCTCTATAAACATAGGCTGGATGTAGGGCCCGGTACGGGCGGCGGCAAGGGCGGCGCTGCGATTATTCCTTTGCGGCGGGCAATTTCTGCCGCTGCGATAAAAACCCAATCCATTCACTATCCCTTCAGCACATGGCTCCCTATATCCGCCGCATGATCGATCTTATGCGTGCCGCACGGCAACTTGCGCTTCTCCTCCCGCTCGCGCTGTTTGCGCCAGGCAGTGCTGCGCAAACCGTCAATGCCGACGCGCCGGTACTGGCGTCGCAATTGCCCGCGCCGACCATGGTGCAGAACGGCCAGGAAACCCCGTGGATCTACCGCGGCAGCGATGTTCCGCAGGACGAGGAATGGCTGTTCGGCGAAATGGACAATGGCCTGCGTTATGCCACCCGCAAGAACGGGGTTCCGCCGGGGCAGGTTTCCATCCGCATCCGAATCGACGCGGGTTCGCTGCATGAAGAAGATGCCGAACGCGGCTATGCGCATCTGCTGGAACATCTGACCTTCCGCGAGAGCAAATATCTGGGCCAGGCGGCGGCGATCCCGACATGGCAGCGGTTGGGCGCGACCTTCGGCAGCGATACCAATGCCGAAACCAGTGCGACGCACACGGTTTACAAACTGGACCTGCCCAACGCGACACCCGCCGCGCTGGCGGAAAGTTTCAAGCTGCTTTCGGGCATGATCCGGGAACCCATCCTGTCGCCGGAAAACCTAGGCGTGGAAGTACCGATCGTGCTCGCGGAAAAGCGTGAACGCGGCGGCGCCGCTCTGCGCGTGGCAGAAGAATCCCGCAAGGTTCTGTTCGCCGGACAGCGGCTGGCCGACCGGCTGCCCATCGGCACGGACGAAACCCTCAATGCCGCCACTGCCAAGGCGGTCCAGGCCTTCCATTCACGCTGGTACCGCCCGGAAAACACCGTAATCGTGGTGGCCGGGGATGCCGATGCGCAGCAGCTCGCGTCGCTGGTGGAACATTGGTTTGCCGATTGGAAAGTAGCCGGCAAACGCACGCCTGCGCCCGATTTCGGCGATCCACTGCCGCCGCCGGGGGCCGATCCGGCCAATCCCGTGGGCGAAGTGGGCGTGATGGTCGAACCCGATCTGCCGCGCACGATGACTTATTCGATCATGCGGCCATGGCGGCCAGTGGACGATACGATCGAATATAACGAAGGCCTGCTGATCGATTATCTGTCGCAGGCGATTATCAACCGGCGGCTGGAAGCCAAGGCCCGGGCGGGCGGGTCCTATTTATATGCGCAGGTCCAGCAGGATGACGTCAGCCGTTCCACCGATGCGACATTCGTCAGCTTTGCTCCGCTGACAACGGATTGGAAGGCCGCGCTGGCCGATGTTCGCGGGGTCATTGCAGACGCTGTCGCTGCCCCGCCGACCCAAGAAGAAATCGACCGCGAAATGGCGGAACAGGAAGTGGCCTACGCCAGTTCGGTGGAACAGCGATCCGTGATGGCGGGATCGCAACTGGCGGACAGCATCGTGCAAGCGGTGGACATCCGCGAAGCAGTTGCCGCGCCGGAAACCGTGCTTCAGGTATTCAACGGAATGCGCGACCAATTCACACCTGCCAATGTGCTGGAACATACGCGCGCCCTGTTTTTCGGCGATGTGATCCGCGCCACCTATGTCACCCCCGCAGTGGGGGAGGCGGACGAGGCCGCGATCCGCGATGCGATGCTTGCGCCGGTTACCGCCGATTCCAGCGCCCGGTTGGAAGCGAGCACGATTTCGTTTGAGAACCTTCCGCCGATCGGCAACCCCGGCACAATCCTGGCCGAAGGGGCAATCGGGGTGCTCGGCATCGAACGGGTGCAATTTGCCAACGGGGTCAATGCGGTCCTGTGGGCCAATGATGCGGAACCGGGCCGCGTGGCGCTGAAAGTGCGCTTCGGGGCCGGGTACCGCGCGTTCGGGCCGGACGATGCGCCCTATATCGCCCTTGGCGAAACAGCGCTGGTCGGGTCCGGGCTGGGCGAATTGGGTCAGGAAGAACTCGACCGCATTTCCACGGGCCGCAAGATGGGCTTCGACTTCAACATTGAGGAGGGCGTATTCACCTTCGGCGCGCAAACCCGCTCTGCCGATCTGGCGGACCAGCTGTATCTGTTTGCGGCCAAGCTGGGCATGCCGCGCTGGGATCCCAATCCGGTGCTGCGCGCCAAGGCTGCCGCGCGGCTTGCCTATGAAAGCTATGCCACCAGCCCCGGCGGCGTGCTGAGCCGTGATCTCGATTATCTGCTGAAAGATCAGGAGCCGCAATTCAAGACACCGGATCCCGCCGCCATGGAGGCGGCCACGCCGGAAGGTTTCCGCGAAGTGTGGGAGCCGTTGCTGCAACAAGGCCCGGTCGAAGTGCTGATCTTCGGCGAATTCGACCGGGATGCGACGGTTGCGTCGCTGGCGAGGACGTTCGGTGCCTTGCCGCCGCGCCAGCCGATTGCGCCCGCAATTGCCGCCAAGGTGCCCGGCTTCCCCGAACCGACTTCCACCCCGGTCGTGCTGCGACACCGCGGCGATGCCAACCAGGCTGCGGCTGTGGTTGCATGGCCCAGCGGCGGCGGAGCGACCAATCTGCGCGAATCCCGCCAGCTGGAAATCCTCACCGACCTGTTCAACAACCGCTTGATCGAAGCGATGCGCGAACGGGCAGGGGCCAGCTATTCCCCGCAAGTCTCCTCGCGCTGGCCGGTCGATCTGAATGGCGGCGGCGCGATCACCGCAGTGGCGCAATTGCGGCCCGAGGATGTGCCGGTGTTCTTCATCGCAGCGGACCAGATTGCACAGGATCTGGTCAACAACCCTGCCACGGCAGACGAGCTGGAACGAGTTACCGAACCACTCAAGCAATTGATCAGCCGCGCATCCACCGGGAACACTTTCTGGCTGTATCAGGTGGAAGGTTCCACGCAGGATCCCGGCCGGCTGGCGCAGATCCGCACCTTGCTGAACGATTACACCCAGACAACGCCCGAGGCGATGCAGGCGCTGGCCCGCCGATACTTTGCCGTCCGTCCGGGATACCGTGTGGCGGTAATTCCGGAAGGCCAGCAATTGGCCACCCGCGTGACGGCTGGCAGCCCGGCGACGACGGGGCGTTGATATTTACCTGAATTGCTGTGCGGCCCGGGGTTTGATCTGCCCCAAGTTTAACTTCGTTGCATGGGGCCGGATTTTGGCATTGGGTAGCCGAACGATTACATTGCGCATATGGGCGCAACCCGATGCATAGTGCAGTTAAGCAAATGAAAGACCGATAAAGTGGCACAGACCTGGACCCCCGATAGCTGGAAATCGCATGAGGCGCGGCATCTGCCGGCCTATGAAGATGCCGCCGAACTGGCGGCTGCCGAAGTAACGCTGTCGAATTATCCGCCGCTGGTCTTTGCCGGTGAAGCACGTGCGCTGAAAGCCGATCTGGCCGATGTGTCGGCGGGCAAGGCTTTCCTGCTGCAGGGCGGGGATTGCGCGGAAAGCTTTGCGGAATTCCATCCGAATAACATTCGCGATACCTTCCGCGTGTTGCTCCAGATGGCGGTTGTTCTCACCTTCGCGGGAAAATTGCCGGTGGTGAAGGTCGGGCGCATGGCGGGGCAGTTCGCCAAACCGCGCAGTTCGGACACCGAAACCCAGGGCGGCGTGACTTTGCCGAGCTATTTCGGGGACAATGTCAACGGGATCGAATTCGCTCCCGAGTCTCGCCGGAATGATCCCCAACGCATGGTCCGCGCCTATTCGCAGGCTGCCGCCACACTCAATCTGCTGCGTGCCTTTGCCGGCGGCGGCTATGCCAATCTGCGCCAGGTGCACGGGTGGACGCTCGATTTCATGGGCCGCAGCCCGTGGGCGGACAAATTCGCCGAAGTGTCCGGCCGGATCGGCGAAGCACTGGATTTCATGGAAGCCTGCGGGATCGACCCGCAAACCGTGCCGCAATTGCAGGGTACCAGTTTCTATACCAGTCACGAGGCGCTGTTGCTGCCCTATGAACAGGCCATGGCGCGGCAGGATTCGCTGACCGGGGACTGGTACGATACTAGCGCGCATATGGTGTGGATCGGGGACCGGACCCGTTTTGAAGGCAGCGCCCACGTGGAATTCGCGCGCGGCATCGGCAATCCTCTGGGTATGAAATGCGGCCCGAGCATGCAGCCGGACGCGCTCGTGCGCCTGCTCGACACGCTGAACCCCGCGCGCGAAGCCGGGCGGATGACCCTGATAAGCCGTTTTGGCCATGATAAGGTCGAAACCGGCCTGCCGCCGCTGGTGCGCGCGGTAGAGCGCGAAGGGCACAATGTGGTGTGGTCATGCGACCCGATGCACGGCAACGTGGTAAAGGCGGACAGCGGCTACAAGACGCGGCCCTTTGACCGGATTCTGAGCGAGGTGAAGGGCTTCTTCGCCGTTCACCGCGCGGAGGGTACCCATGCTGGCGGCATCCACATCGAGATGACCGGACAGGATGTGACCGAATGCACCGGCGGCGCGGTGGCGATCACCGATGCCCGCCTGGGCGACCGCTATCACACCCATTGCGACCCGCGCCTGAACGCGGCGCAATCGCTGGAACTGGCGTTCCTGCTGGCGGAAATGCTCAATCTGGAAGTGGCGGAGCGTCAGGCCAACGCCGCCTGAGTGGCGATTTACCGGTAGAAACCCCTACCCCACTGATGGCGGTACTCTAAACCAATGCCGTTAAGGTTACTGGCGAATGGAGTGTCGCCTAGGTATGGAAATTCTGCCTCAGTTTTATACAATTTCGCTTGGCATTTTTCTGTGCGCCGCCGTGGCGGTTGTGCTTTTCCTGGCTGTAACGCTGCGGATGACGCGGGCGCGGCTGGCGCAGCAATATGCAATCCTGAACCGGATCGAAAGCCTGGCGAAAATGGGCCACTGGCATTACGATCCAGGGCGCGGGACGCAATATTGGTCCCCGCAGATGCGCCGGATATACGGCATCGAAAATAACGCGGAAGCTGCGGGAAGCACTGGCCACCAGCTGGACCGGAATGGCGGGGATTTCCTGTGGCAGTCATTGCGGGATCACGCGGAAGCGCGGGATATCTTTCGGATCGAATACGATATTATCGGGCCCGGAGGAGTGGAGCGGTTGCTGCGGATGGATGCACTCAACGCCTTCGACGGCAATGGAACTCTGCGCTATGTCGATGCCGTGATATCCGACGTCACCGACGAATACCGCCAAACCAGGCAATTGGCGGAGGAAAAGACTGCGGCGCTAAAATTGGCCGCCGAAGCGCGTGTGTTGGCGATGACCGATCCACTCACTGGGCTCGCCAATCGCCGCAAGGCCATGGCGGAGATCGACAAGCGCATCCTGCAATGTCGCCAGGACGGGCGTAATTTGTCGCTGATCATTTTCGATCTCGATCACTTCAAGTCGATCAATGACGGGTTCGGCCATCAGGTGGGCGACGAGGTGCTGAAACGGATTGCCGGAATCGCCTTGTCGCAAATCCGGGACAGCGATCTGGTAGGCCGCGTGGGCGGTGAGGAATTCATCTGGCTGCTACCCGATGCCTGCTGCGAGATTGCCGGCAACGCGGCGGATCGTTTGTGCCGTGCGATCGAGACAGGCAGCGGACTATCAGGGATGCCGCCCGTCACCGCCAGTATCGGCTATGCCGTCTGGCAGCCGGGGGACACCGGCCTGACTCTGTTTGCCGCCGCCGATGCTGCGCTGTACCGTGCCAAGCAAGCGGGCCGGAACCAGGTGCGCATGGCTGCGTAGTAGAACCGGGCGGCATAAAATTACCGGCAGTTCTTTAAAATCTACGCTTTCTGGCCCATATTGCGATTGCCCCGGACAAGATCGAAGGAAAGATTATGGCCGAGACAGCAGTCTCGACAGCGATCCAGAACACATCGGCGCCTTTGTGTTCGGATGATCTGGCACATTGCTATGGTTCTACCCGGGCGCTGACTCAGGCATTGATCGGGCCACTTTCCGAAGCCGACGCCACATTGCAATCGATGGAAGATGCATCGCCTGCAAAATGGCATCTGGCGCATACCAACTGGTTCTTCGAAACATTCCTGCTGCGCGATCACGCCGCTGGATACCGGCTGTTCAATGATCGTTGGCCCTTCCTGTTCAATTCCTATTACGAAGCTGAGGGAGAGCGGATTGCGCGGTTTTCGCGCGGTATGCTGTCGCGGCCGACGGTTACGAATATCCTGAATTGGCGCGCCCATGTGGACGAGGCCATGGCGCCATTATTCACCGACCCCCGGCTGACCGGGCTGATCCGGCTCGGCATTGCGCATGAACAGCAGCACCAGGAATTGCTGCTGATCGACATCAAGCACGCCCTGTTCCGCAGCCCGCTCGGGCCGGCGATGTTCGACAATATTGCTGGAAATTGCCTGGCGGCAGGGGACATGGGGTGGCAGAGCCATCTCGGCAGGATTGCAATGGTCGGCCACGATCCGGCGGCCGGCCCCGCATTCGCATTCGACAATGAAGGCCCCCGTCACCGGGTGCTGCTGGAACCTTTCGCCTTGGCAGACCGGCTGGTGACCAATGGCGAATGGGGCGAATTCATCGCCGATAGCGGCTATCGCAATGCGGCCCTGTGGCTGTCGGATGGCTGGGCATGGGTACAGCGGGAAGCGATCACCGCGCCGCTATATTGGCACGGGGGCGATCATTTCACCCATTCCGGCTGGCAACCCTGTAATGCGGACGCCCCAGTCACGCATATTTCCTATTACGAAGCGGATGCCTTTGCCGCATGGGCGGGGGCCCGCTTGCCAACCGAATTCGAATGGGAAGTCGCCGCGCAGGATCACGATCCGGCGGCCGGCAACCAGCTCGACACGGCGACGCCGCCATTGCCGAGCGGGACCGGCGATCTGTTCGGCGATTGCTGGCAATTCACTCGCAGCGCCTATCTGCCCTATCCCCGTTTCCAGGCGGCAGCGGGCGCGGTCGGCGAGTATAATGGCAAGTTCATGTCCGGCCAATTCGTGCTGAAGGGTGCGAGCTGCGCCACTGCGCGCGGGCATTCGCGCAGCACCTACCGCAATTTCTTCTATCCCCACCAGCGGTGGCAATTCACCGGCCTGCGGCTGGCGAAGGACATCTGATGACCAGCAACATCGGCCTCAAACTTGTCGACCGGGACGAAGGCGGGGTGGACCGCGCATTTCGCGCCGACGTGCTCGACGGCATGTCGGAAGCTCAGAAGGCAGTTCCCGCGCGGTGGCTGTATGACGATGCCGGATCGCAATTGTTTGAGGATATCACCAGGATTCCTGAATATTACCCGACCCGTGCCGAAACCGAAATATTGGAACGGCGCGGAGAAGAATTTGTCCGGCTGATCGGGTCGGGGCGGGCTGTGGTCGAATTCGGTTCGGGAAGTTCGGTCAAGACTCCGCTGCTGCTGCGCGCGATCAACCCGGCAGCTTATGTTCCGCTCGATATCTCGGGAGATTTCCTGCGCGCGGCAGCGTCTGACCTTGCGGTCCAGTTTCCCGAACTCCCGGTCCATCCGGTGGAGGCGGACTTCATGCGCAAGGTCGCCCTGCCGGACGGCGTGGCGGGAATGCCGAAACTGGGTTTCTTCCCCGGATCCACCATCGGCAACATGGTCGCCCGTACCGCGGTCGACCTGCTGCGGACCATGCGGGAGACTCTGGGCGAAAGTGCGCGGCTGCTGATCGGCATGGACCTGATCAAGGACCGGGAGGTGCTGGAGGCAGCTTATGACGATGCCGCCGGGGTCACGGCGCAATTCAATCTCAATTTGGCGCGCCGGATCAACCGGGAGCTGGCAGGAACCATTCCGGTGGAGGATTTGCGCCATGTTGCGCGCTGGAACGATGATTTCGCCCGGATCGAAATGCATCTGGAAGCGAAGCGGGAAATGGAATTCGAGATCGCCGGACGCGGCTTCACAATGGCCAGGGGCGAAACGATCCACACGGAAAACAGCCACAAATTCGACCAGCGCAGTTCCGCAATGCTGCTGCTGGCGGGCGGCTGGACGCCGATGCACCGCTGGACCGACGCGGCGGGGCGGTTCTCAGTGATCCTGGCGGAGGCGAGCATTCCGCGGAGCGCCCCGTGAACCGGTCTGTCAGTGTGGGGATCGTCGGCGGCGGGATGGCAGGCCTGACCTGCGCGGTGCAACTGGCGCAGCGGGGCATTGCCAGCACAATTTTTGACAAGGGGCGCGGGCCGGGCGGCCGGATGGCCACGCGGCGAATTTCTGCCGGGAACCACGAAATCAGCTTCGACCACGGCGCACAATATTTCACCGCCCGCGATCCTGCCTTTATCGCCGTGTGCCGGACATGGCAGGCAGAGGGGGTCATCGCCCCATGGCCCGCAGCGGGCAGTGAAGCGTGGATCGGAGTGCCGGGGATGAACGCGCCTCTGCGTCATATGGCCGGAGGGCTCGATGTGCGGTGGGGTACGCGTGCGGATAGCGTTTCCCGGGAAGGCGCGCTGTGGCAGGTCCGCACCGGCGACACCGCTCACTATTTCGACCGTTTGGTTGCCGCAGTGCCGGCGGAGCAGGCCGCCGTTCTGCTGGCGGGCGCGGCGCCGGAAATTGCCCGGCGAGCGGCGACTGTCCGGTCCGATCCCTGCTGGGCGGTGATGGCCCTGTTCGACCAGCCGATCGATATCGCAGCCGACGTCGTCCGCGATGACGGCGCG
>JBGSJO010000121.1:0-10118 GCA_041741895.1 Pontixanthobacter sp. | reverse complement strand
AGCATGGCGATTTCGCCCGCATCCTGGGACTTGCTCCACGCGCCCAGCACGAAAGCATCGTTGACCGAAGTGCAGGCCACTTCATCCACGCCCGCTGCCTTCAGCTCGTCCATCTTTTCGACATAGCCCGGAAGGTGCTTGGCAGAGCAGGTCGGCGTGAATGCGCCGGGTACCGCGAACAGCGCCACTTTCTTGCCTGCGAAATATTCGCCCGACTGGACCGCTTCGGGGCCTTCCGGGGTTGCTTTGACCAGTTTTACATCGGGCAGTTTATCGCCAACCGAGATTGCCATGGGAAATTTCCTTCCGTTTGAGAGACGTTCCATGGCTGATATAGGTTGTCCGGGTGGCGCGGCAATGACAACATCATATAAAGATCGCTTTATATTTGCTTCCAAGGAGCCTGCTCGCTACATGCCGCGCCAGATTGCCGCGCGGATTGATGCGGCATAAATAGACCCATCGCAGGAGAATCCCGTGGCCGCCGACAACATCGATTACATCATCAAAGACTTCTCGCTGGCTGATTATGGCCGCGCCGAAATCAGGATCGCCGAAACCGAGATGCCGGGCCTGATGGCGCTGCGCGAAGAATTCGGCAATAGCAAGCCACTGGCGGGCGCGCGGATCACCGGTTCGCTGCACATGACCATCCAGACTGCGGTTTTGATCGAAACACTGACTGCGCTGGGCGCGGAAGTTCGCTGGGCAACCTGCAACATTTTCTCGACGCAGGACCATGCAGCGGCAGCGATAGCAGCATCGGGCGTGCCGGTCTTTGCGATCAAGGGTGAAAGCCTGGCGGATTACTGGGATTATGTCGGCAAAATCTTCGATTGGTGGACCCATGCCGATCCAGACCAGACCGCCAACATCATCCTCGACGATGGCGGCGATGCAACCATGTTTGCGCTGTGGGGCGCGCGGCTTGAAGCGGGTGAAACCATGCCCGATCCGCAGAATGCTGAAGAAATCGAAATGCAGCGCGCGCTCAAGGCCTATGTGGCCAAGAACCCGGGCTATCTGACCAAATCAGTCAAGAACATCCGCGGCGTTTCGGAAGAAACTACCACCGGCGTCCACCGCCTGTATCAGATCGCCAAGTTGGGCAAATTGCCTTTCCCCGCGATCAATGTGAATGACAGCGTGACCAAGTCGAAGTTCGATAATCTTTACGGCTGCCGTGAAAGTCTGGTCGACGCCATTCGCCGCGCCACCGACGTAATGCTGTCGGGCAAGGTCGCCTGCGTTGCCGGGTTCGGCGATGTCGGCAAGGGTTCGGCCGCGTCGCTGCGCCAGGGCGGGGCCCGCGTCATGGTAACAGAAGTCGATCCGATCTGCGCATTGCAGGCCGCGATGGAAGGCTATGAAGTGGTCACCATGGAAGAAGCGGTAAAGCGCTGCGATATCTTCGTCACCGCAACCGGCAATGAAGATGTCATCACGGCCGAACATATGAAGGCGATGAAGAACATGGCCATCGTGTGCAACATCGGCCATTTCGACAGCGAGATCCAGATCGGTGCGCTCGACAATTACGACTGGGCCGAAATCAAGGAAGGGACCGACATGGTCACTTTCCCCGATGGTAAGCAGATCCTGATCCTGGCCAAAGGCCGCCTGGTCAATCTCGGCTGCGCCACCGGCCATCCCAGCTTTGTGATGAGCGCCAGTTTCACTAACCAGGTGCTGGCGCAGATCGAATTGTTCCTGCGTAACGACCAGTATGAAAACGACGTCTATGTGCTGCCCAAGCATCTCGACGAGAAGGTTGCGGCGCTGCATCTTGAAAAGCTGGGCGTAAAGCTGACCCAGATGACGAAGAAGCAGGCCGATTACATCGGTGTGCCGCAGGAAGGCCCGTTCAAGCCTGACCATTACCGGTACTAAGATTACGCCAAACCAGATCGGGCGGTCCTGTCATGTGATGGGGCCGCCCTTTCATTTGGAGTTTTTGTTGGTCACTTCATACGCCGCCCCATTGCATCATGGCCCCGCGCAGCATAGCTGAATTCCCATGGAATTATCCGTCACCGCATTGGTCCTGATTGGCCTGTTGTTCGCCGCCTGGACTGCGGGCGCTGCGTGGTTGATGATTGCTGCCGGTGCAAAATCCAGCCAAGCGGAACAAAGCCGTAAGGCCGCGCGCCGGATGGCCCGGATGATCGACGAGGCGCCCGCGATCCCGCTGCTGGTCCGCGCGGATGGCAGGATCGAAGGTTCGGACAGGCTGGCGGGATGGCTCGGGCTGGAAAAGCTGCCGCAATATCTCAGTGAATTGTCGGGCGAGGGGAAGAACGGTACGCCAACCGGCCTGTCACCCGAACAATTGGCCGATCTGACCGAAAAGGTTCGCCATACCCAGCGCACGGCCGCCCCGTTTCGCCTGTCGCTGACCGCGCCGGGATCTCGCCGCAGCCTGGCCTTGCGCGGCAATCTGGCCGATCCGCAGATTTCTCCCGGCGGGGCGGCGCTGATCTGGGTGTTCGATTTCAGCGAAAGCGAAGGCGAATTGATGCAACTGCGCGAAGATGCGGCGCGGGCAAAGGGCGATTTCGCTGCCCTGGTGGGTCTGATCGAAGCAGCACCGATCCCGATGTGGTTCCGCGGGCCTGACGCCAGGCTGCGGCTGGTCAACAAGGCCTATGTGAAGGCCGTGGGCGCGCCCAGTGCGGATGAGACAGTGGACAGGCAGCTCGAATTGGTTGAACCGGTTGACGGGCTGACCGCTGCCCAGATCGCAACTCAGGCGGCGGAACAGAATTTGTCGATCGAGCGAATCGTTGCGACCACGATCGACGGTCAGCGCCGCAGCCTGCGGGTCAGCGATTTGCCGCTGGGCAGTGACGGCGTGGCCGGTTACGCCGTCGATATCGAGGAAATGGAAGAGCAGGCGCGCAGCTTCCGCGCATTCCGCGATGCCCAGCGATCGATGCTCGACCAACTTTCCATCGGTGTCGGGCAATTCGATGCGGAACGTAAGCTTACCTTCGCCAACCAGCCGTTTCGGCGGACCTTCGGGATTTTGCCCAGCACTATTGCGCTAGGCACCAGTTTCGAACGGCTGATGAGCGATGCCCGCGAACATGGGCGCACGCCCGAAGTGCGCGATTTCCCGGCATGGCGCGCAGAACATGTCGATTGGTTCACCAGCGGAGAGACGCAGGAGGAGGCCTGGCCCCTGTCGGGCGGCACCCATCTGAGGGTGGTCGCGCAGCCGATGCCCGATGGCGGACTGGTGTTGATCGCGGAAGACCGGACCGAACAGCTTGCCCTGTCGGCCACGCGCGACACTCTGCTGCGCACCAGGACGGCGATATTCGATAGTCTGTTCGAAGCGCTGGCGGTGGTCGCGCCCAATGGGACATTGCAATTGTGGAACCGCAGCTTTGCCGGGGTTTGGGCGCTAGACGGTGACATGCTGGACGCCCACCCCAATGCTGAGAAATTGCTGGATGCAATCGCGCCAAATCTGGCCCGGCCGAAACAGGTCAAGGCCATTGGCGAGGTCATTCGCGCCGCGACGCTGGACCGCAAGGGCAGCGCGGGCCGGGTCCAGATGGCCGATGGGCGAACGCTGGAATTTGCCGGTGTGCCGCTGCCCGATGGCAATGGCCTGCTGACCACACTCGACATCACCGATTCGCAAATGGCCGAGGACGCATTGCGCCAGCGGGCGGCGGCGTTGGAAGAAGCAGATGCGGTGAAGACGCGTTTCCTAGCCAACATGTCCTATGAATTCCGCACTCCGCTGACCACAATCGGCGGGTTTGCCGAATTACTGGAAGCTGGCGTTGCCGGTGATCTGACGGAGCTGGGACAGGAATATGTCGCTGCCATCCTCAGTTCCGTCGAACGACTGACCGAACAGGTGGAAAATGTCCTCGACCTGTCGCAGAGCGAGGCGGGGCTGCTTCCAATTGCGAAGGAGCGGATCGAGCTGTTGCCTTTCGTGACGAAGATTGTCCGCGAACGCGAACAGGCAATCAAGGATGCCGGGCTCACTCTCGACCTGCGCGGCGGTGCCGGGGGCAAGGTGGATGCCGATCTGCGCCAGTTGGGCCGGGCGATCGGACATCTGCTGGACAATGCCATTACCGCCACGCAGAAAGGTGGCAAAATTTTGGTCGATGTTGGCAAGCCCAAGGGTGTGGCCCGGATCGTGGTGTCGGACAACGGCCCCGGTATGGCGAAGGACGAGCTTTCCCGCGCGCTCGATGGCTTGCGCGCGGCGCCGGGCGGCAAGGGGTTGGAACGGCGGCAGGGTCTTGGCATTCCGCTTGCCCGGCAATTGATCGAAGCGCATGGTGGGACGCTCGAGATTATCTCACGCAAAGGCGCCGGAACCAGCGCCACAATCATGATCCCGTGACCATCCAGCTACCCGATCTTGCGGCAATGGAGGAATTCGGCGCCCGGATCGCGGTGCAATTGCGGGCGGGCGATGTGGTCGCGCTGTCCGGCGGGCTGGGCGCGGGCAAGACCACGCTGGCGCGGGCGATCATCGCCGCATTGGGGTACAAGGCTGAGGTGCCTTCGCCCACCTTCACGATTATCGAAACCTATGATCCGCCAGCCGTGCGCCTGCCGCTGGTCCATGCCGATTTCTACCGTCTGCAGCGGCCCGGGGAAGTCGCGGAGATCGGGCTGGATGATTATCGCAATGGTGCGGCCTTGCTGGCCGAATGGCCCGAAAATGCCGGGGGCTTCGAACATGAACCCGCGTGCCTTTCTATTTCACTGGAAGTTGCGGATGAAGGCCGGATTGCGATTGCCCGCAGCGGTGCCTATTGGCTAGGACGCATGCCATGAACGCACTCCTGCCTGCCGGTATCGATTCCTTTCTGAAGAATGCAGGCTGGGGCGGTGCAGTGATCGATCCGATCCCCGGGGACGCATCCTTTCGGCGCTATTTCCGGATCGTGGATCAAACCCGCAAAGCGATGTTGATGTTCGCCCCGCCGCCGGAAGAAGACCCACAGCCTTTCCTCCACGTGGCCCATTGGCTGACCGAACATGGCATGCGCGCGCCGCAGATTTTTGCCGAAGCCGCCGCGCAGGGCTGGGTGCTGATCGAGGATTTCGGCGATGACCGGATGCGCGACTGGCTCGATGCCAATCCGCAAGGGGAAACGGGGGCTTATACCGGTGCGGTCGATGCGCTGGCGCGGCTTCATACCAAACCCGCAGGCCCCTTCGCGCCCTATGACATGACGGTTTTTGCGCGGGAGGCGGCGCTGCTACCAGAATGGTATTGCCCTGCCATGCGGATCGACGCGGATGTGGGCAGTTATCTGCAGGCATGGAATGAAGCGTTGGCACCCTTGCTGGCCGCTGGCCGATCCGCTGTCACCGTGCTGCGCGATTATCATGCCGAGAATATCATGCTGCTCGACCCGGACGACACAGGGCAGGGCGAACAGGGTCTCATCGATTTCCAGGACGCGCTCGCCGGCCATCCGGCCTATGATCTGGTGTCGCTGCTGCAAGATGCGCGGCGCGATGTATCGCCGGATCTGGAGCGGAGGATGCTCGACCATTATTTGTCGCAGGCCAATGTGGATGACGATTTTCTGGCCGATTACGCGCGGCTGGGCGCGCAGCGGAATGCCAAGATCGTCGGTATTTTCGCACGCCTGTGGAAACGTGACGGCAAACCGCGTTACCTGTCCTACATCCCGCGCGTGTGGGGGGCGCTGGAACGGGATTTGCAGCATCCTGCGCTGGCCCCGGTGGCGGAATGGTTCGATGCCAATATTCCGCGCCAGATCCGTGAAAATCTGGGCGGTGACATCGTATGACAGGCCTTGCATCCGATACCGCAATGGTGATGGCCGCAGGGCTGGGCAAACGGATGCGCCCGCTCACGGCATCGCAGCCCAAGCCGCTGGTCCGGGTGGCGGGAAAGCCGCTGATCGATCACACGCTGGACCGGTTGGTGGAGGCGGGCGTTACCCGGGCGGTGGTCAATGTCCATTATCTTGCCGACGCGCTGATATCGCATCTTGAAGCGCGCAAGAAACCGGAAATCCTGATTTCCGACGAGCGTGCAATGTTGCTCGAAACCGGCGGCGGCATGGTGCGGGCTAAGGACCTGTTGCCAGACCCGTTTTTCTGCCTGAATGCAGATAACATCTGGCTCGACGGGCCTTGCGATGCTTTCCACGATCTGTCGAACCGGTGGAACCCGGATGAAATGGACGCGCTGTTGCTGATGGTGCCCCATGCACGGGCGCTCAATTTCCGGGGCAAGGGCGATTTCCAGATGGACCCGCTGGGCCGGCTGACCCGCCGCCGTTCGGGCCGGATCGCGCCTTTCATCTTTACCGGCATCCAACTGGTATCACACCGTCTGCTGCGCGATGCACCGGAGGGTAAATTCTCAACCAATATATTGTGGGAGCGCGCGTTGGGGGAAGGGCGGCTGTTCGGCCACGGCTTCACCGGCCAATGGTTCGAAGTCGGCACGCCGCAATCGATCAGGCCAACCGAAGAAGCAATGCAGCGTGGTTGATCGGCCAGCAGTCTATTCGATAGCCGCGCATCGCGGATTTGCCGATGCCCTGGTGGCGGGATTGGTCCCGCGTTACGGCAAAGAGGACGTTGGCCTGGCCCGGCTGACCCTGCTGCTGCCGAGCACCCGCGCGCTACGCACAGTCAGTGAGGCATTCATCCGCCATTTCGGGGCCGCCGGGCTCAGCGGAATGTTGATGCCGCGCATGGCGGTGGTGGGCGATCTGGACCTGGACGAAACGTTGGGCAGCCTGCTCGACCCGCTGGGCGCAGCCAATATTCCGCGCAGCGTTGATCCCACCCGCCGCTGGCTGAGGCTGGCTGAATTGCTGCGTGAGGAAATGGGCAAGGATGCCCCCCGCGGCAGCGCTTTGCTGCGCATGGCCAGGGATATTGCTGCGGCGATGGACCGGCTGCTGGTGGAAGATATCGGTCCGGAAGAACTGTTCGGTCCGCAAGTGATGGATTTGCGCCCTGACTTGGCGAACCATTGGCAGGACAGCCTGCGCATATTTGCCCGCGTGCAGACGCGCTGGCTGGCTGAACTCGGCGCAGCCGGAGCAATCGACGCTGCGGCCCGGCGTAACCGGCTGTTCGATTTCGCGGCAGAACGCTGGAAAGCCACGCCGCCTGCCACCCCGATTGTCGCCGCCGGTGTTACCAGTGCCGCGCCTGCACTGGCGCGGCTGCTGCGCGTGGTCTCGCAGCTGCCGCAGGGTGCGGTGATCCTGCCCGATCTCGACCTGTCGATGGATGATGCTGTCTGGTCCGAATTGGGCACTGCCGGTGCGCCGCAGCAGGCGGGCGATCCGTCGTTCAGCCGGGGCGATGCAGTCACCCACCCGCAATATCATCTGAAATTGCTGCTGAACCGGATGGGTGTGGCGCGCGGCGAGGTGCAGCAATGGCACCGCAAGGGCATGACCGCGGCATCGCCCGACCGCACGCATGCCATTTCATCGCTGTTCCTGCCGCCGGAAGCGAGCAAGAGCTGGGCCGGGCTGGACGCGGACAAGCGCCGCCTGTCGGGCGTCAAATTGATGGAAAGTGCAGGGCCGGAGGCCGAAGCGCAGGCAATAGCGCTGCTGGTGCGCGAAGCGATCGAGGAACCGGCCCTGCGGGTCAATGTCATCACTCCGGATCGGGGTTTGGCACGGCGAATCGTCCAGCATTTGCGCCGCTGGAACATCACTGCGGACGATTCTGCCGGCCGTCCGCTCAGCGATACGCCAGCGGGCCGGCTGTTCCTGCTGCTGTCGGAAATGGCCTCGGAAAATGCAGCGCCTGTGCCGCTGATGGCGCTGCTGCAGCATCCCCTGGTAGAACTGGGCGCGGGGCGGCGTGAATGGCTGGAAAACACCCGCAGGATGGAACTCTCACTGCGCGGTCCGCGCCCTACACCGGGACTTGCGCCATTGGGGCCGATTGCGGAAAAGGCACAGGTTCTGGAATGGTGGCAGGGCGTCGAGGCGATCCTTGCAACGCTTCTGACCAGCCATGGCGAATTGCCATTGGCGCATCTATTGGACCGGATATCGAATGCAGCGGAAAGCCTGTGCGGCGATGCGATATGGTCCCGCGAGGATGGCCGCGCCCTGGCTTCGATGGTCGAGGATTTGCGGCTCCACGCGCGCGAGATCGGCACCGGCATCGAACTGCGCGAACTGCATGTGGTGCTGCGTGATGTGATGGAACAGATCGCGGTCAGGCCGCCGTATGGCGGGCATCCCAGGGTGTCGATCTACGGGCTGCTGGAATCGCGGATGAGCCGGGCTGATCTGGTGATCTGCGCGGGCCTGAACGAAGGCAGTTGGCCTGCCAGCCCCGGCTCTGATCCGCTTCTCGCCCCGCCTGTGCTGCGGGCGCTGGGCGTTCCGGGCGCGGATTTCCGTATCGGCCTGTCCGCGCATGATCTGGCCGGAGCGATGGGAGCGCCCAAGGTAGTGCTCAGCCGTGCGCACCGTGACGGCAGCGGCCCGGCAATTCCATCGCGGTTCCTGCTGCGGGTACGGGCGCTGCTGGGCAATGATCTGCTGCCGCGGCACCAGCTGACCTATGCGACTGATCTGGCTGAGGCTTTGGATTATGCAGCGCCGCCGCGGTCCTACATACGCCCGCAACCCCGGCCCAATGCAGCGCAACGCCTGGTGCGGATCAGCGTGACCGCGCTCGACCGGCTCCGGTCCGACCCCTACCAGTTCTATGCCGGTAGCATCCTGGGGCTAAAGGAGCTTGATCCGGTGGACGCCGAACCATCACCTGCATGGCGCGGCACGGCGGCGCATGAAATCCTGCAGAAATGGCACGAATCGGGCCGGCCGATGCAGGAAGTCGCGGCCGAGGTTCTCCAGCAGATGAATGCTCACCCTCTGATGCGCGCCTTGTGGCGGCCGCGCCTGATGAAGGCGCTCGAATGGGTGGAGGAAACAATTGCCGGTTTCGAAGGGCGCAAACCTGCGCTGATCGAAAAATGGGGCGAGATGGAAGTCAAAGGCGTTACCATTTTCGGCAAGGCGGATCGGATCGATGTGCTGGATGATGGCGGGCTGGCGATTGTCGATTACAAGACCGGCAGCCCGCCCACCGGCAAGCAGGTCAAGGCGGGCTATGCGCTGCAATTGGGCACGATCGGCCTGATGGTGGAACGCGGCGGCTTTCCCGGCGTGCAGGGCGAGGCACAGAAATTCGAATATTGGTCGCTGGCGAAAAGCGACAAGAGCGAGACCGGCTTCGGCTATATCGCCAGCCCGGTGAAGGACGGCAGGAACCGCAGTGATCTGGAGGCGGAGGATTTCCTGCCCAAGGCGGAGGATTATCTGTACGAGGCGCTCGACACCTGGATTCTGGGCGATGCGCCGTTCACTGCCCGGCTCAATCCTGACGCGGCAACCTATAACACATTCGACCAGCTGATGCGGCTCGACGAATGGATGGGGCGAGAGGCATGAGCGGCAAAAAGCTCGTCTATCCGCTGCAAGGCGATCAGGCACGTGCGGTCGATCCGGCGGACAGCGTCTGGCTTTCGGCCTCTGCCGGAACGGGCAAGACGCAAGTGCTGTCGGCGCGCGTCCTGCGCCTGTTGCTGCGCCCCGATGTCGATCCATCGCAAATTCTGTGCCTGACGTTTACCAAGGCGGGCGCGGCGGAAATGTCCACCCGCGTGAATGAAGTGCTGGCCAGCTGGGTGCGGATGAACAGAGCAGCCTTGGCGGCAGACCTCAAGGCCATCGGCGCGGGCGTTGACGGTGATACCCAGTCGCGCGCGCGGACCCTGTTCGCCAGCGTACTCGACAGTCCCGGTGGCGGCCTCAGGATCGACACGATCCATGCCTTTTCGCAGTGGCTGCTCGCTGCATTTCCGGAGGAAGCCGGGCTGGTCCCGGGCACCCGCCCGATGGAGGACCGCGACCGCGATTTGCTGGCGCATGAAGTGCTGGCCGCCATGCTGATCGATTGGGAGGATCGGGGGGAGGAAGCGCTATTGGATGCGCTGGCGGCGCTGAGCATACGGATGGGCGCAGACGGGGTGCGAGCCTGGCTGATGCGCTGCGCCGGCGCGCGCGATGTCTGGTTCGGGCCGGGCAGCTGGCAGGAACCGCTTGAGG
>JBGSJO010000120.1:0-13838 GCA_041741895.1 Pontixanthobacter sp. | reverse complement strand
GCTGCTGGGCCAAGAAGTGAAACTGTCTCCCAAAGAGTTTTGTCTGCTAGAGGTTCTGTGCAGAAATGCCGGCCAGGTTGTGACCCAGCGCAAATTACTGATCGCCGGCTGGAACGATCCGGCTGCCGATGGCCAATATCTCAGGAGCTACATCGCACTATTACGGCAGAAGCTCGAATATGATCCGTCTGAGCCGGAGCATATTCTTACCGAACCCGGAGTGGGCTACAGATTATTGGTAAGCCACAAAGTCAAAGAAATGTAGCCGGCAGAATTCGGTGGGGGCGATCTGCCGACTACATCATCGCTGTTTAAGGCCCGAATGTGTGTTTACATTCAGGGCCTGAGGTCGATTAGCGCAGCTTGGACCCATCCGTTACCACGGCTTTTTTACACCGGAAATAGGATGTAAAAAAGCCGTGGTAACGGACGCCTGCCGAAACCCACTAATAGCCCGGCTACAACTTTGCTGCCGCAGGAAGCAAAGTTCGGTTCAGCAATTCGGAGCGCTCTATGTCCAAATCTACCAATTTGATTATCGTCGCAGCGGCAACCCTTGCTCTTGCAGGCTGTTCCAAAAAACCGCCGGCAAACCTGCCGCCAGCGCCCACAACACAGGACAGCCAGGCCGAAACTTCGCAGAGCGGCATTTGGCCAGGCAGCCAGGCGGCGTTTTTGGCCGAAATGGGAGGGCGCGAGACCATCTACTTCGATACCGATCGCTACAATATCGACAATGTCGATGCAGCAGCGCTGGCTGCACAAGTGCAATGGTTGATGAAGTATCCGCAAAAGCGCGTGAAGATTGAAGGTCACGCTGACGAGCGCGGAACGCGAGACTACAATCTGGCGCTGGGCGAACGCCGCGCAAACGCGACGAAAAACTATCTTGTGGGCTTGGGAATCGATGCCTCGCGCATTTCAACTATGAGCCTCGGCAAAGAGCGCCCCGCCGCGATCGGATCTGACGAAACTGCCTGGTCACGCAACCGGCGGGCAGTGACGATCACGATTGATTAGGCCGGAAAGTCTATTTTAGGTGCCCTTTGTAACACTTGGCAAAGTGGAATCATGGATGCCCGTGAAGAGTGGAATGACGGCTCTCTTCGATAGTGAGCCCGAAAGCCTCCAGTCCGCAAGCGTGAAGGTTTCGGGCCCCTTTGCCGTCTTTATATAGACATGAATGTAGGGCAGGTTTCGGTGCTGTGTTTCGGACCCGCGAATGTCGGCTAAGGCGAAGGATTCCGGGCGCTTGCGTACGAAATCCTAACATGCAGGATCCGGGCGCCCGGCCAACCGAGACTGACAAGCCGCGGGCACCGCGTGGCCGGCGCCGTCCCGATCCTCTGGCTGAAGTAAGCGAACAGTTGAAGGGCTGGTTCACGCAGGAGCCGTGGCGCACCAGCAGGGAGTTGCTCGAGAAATTGCAGGCCAGCAACCCGGCGTATAGCGTCAAAGCGCAATTGGTACCGCCGCTCGAGTGGAGCCCTGCCCCCATACCTGCCTAGATGGAGTAACGGTCCCGGCGTTGGCGGCATAACCCTGGTGCAGGGTTGGTGGCCTCCCGGTAGATGATATAGCGGCGTCAGCGGTTGGGCTGCGCCAAACATCAGAGGAGACCACCCAACCCCTTTGTGCCTAAAGGCGGACGCAAGCCGCACCCGCTTCCCGCCTCAACCCTTTGAGGGCAGGTGCCAGACTGCTCCATTGCGAGATTGGTCATCGAAGGAGTCTAGCCAACCATCACCAGACCGTTCAGTGCTTCGAAGCCGGATATGATCCGCAGGGCCAGTGTGGAAAATATCGCCAATGCCAAGCGTGGTGAAGGAAGTAATAAAGAGAATGCCGTCAAGGCGGCGCTCAATGCACAGAAAATTCGGCACGCCCCGATTGTCCGTGAAAGTGGCATCCAAATAAATTTTAAGCACTACGTAACTTCAGCTTGCGATGAAGCGAATTAACAATTGTTGGAACAATAATAAAAATACGATGCGATTCATTTTCAATTTAAAAATTATTGAGCAATATTTTAAGAGCATCTACCTCAGTTAGGAAATGTTTGTGATCTCGGGCAATCATTACGACAAGAAAATCGGCCTTGTATTGCAAGGCGGCGGTGCGCTTGGCAGCTATCAGGCCGGGGTTTATGAGGCGATCGCTTCATCCCATTATCGCCCCGACTGGGTTGCAGGCATTTCGATTGGGGCAATCAATGCGGCATTGATTGCCGGGAACGCCCCGGAAAACCGGGTCGCGCGCCTGCGCGAATTCTGGGAAGTGATCACCGCCCCGTCCTCGATGTGGCCCGCCGATCTCATGGATCCGTGGTCTGCCTGGCAAAAAAAGCTTGGCGGGCAGGCTGCACTGATGTTCGGCCAGCCTGGCTTTTTCGCGCCGAACAATCTGTTCGACTGGCTCGGGTTGATGCAGCCGGTCAGCTATTACAAGACCGAAGAGCTCAAGACCACACTGGAGCGGCTGGTCGATTTCGACCGGATCAACCATCCTGAAGGGGTTCGCCTGAGCGTGGGGGCGGTCAATATCCGCACCGCCCGTTTCGCCTATTTTGATAGTACGGAAATTATCATCAGGGCCGAACACATCATGGCCAGCGGGGCGCTGCCACCCGGATTTCCGCCGGTCGAGATCGATGGTGAATTCTATTGGGATGGCGGGCTGGTATCCAATACTCCGCTGCAATATGTACTCGACTATATGCCAAGGCGCAGCCGGCTGACGTTTCAGGTCGATGTTTTTCAGGCCGCAGGGCAGCTACCCACCAGTCTGGAAGAGGTGGCCGAGCGCCAGAACGATATCCGCTATGCCAGCCGCACGCGCGACAATACCGACAGTTTCAAACAAAGACACGAGATACGCCACGCGATCAACGAAATGATCAGCGCGCTCCCGGAAAAGCTTCGCGATACGCCGGAGGCCAAGCGGCTGCGCAGTTTCGGCTGCGTCACCACCATGGACATCGCCCAGATCATCTATCGCCCGTTTTCCCCTCAGGGTGCGGCAAAGGATTATGAATTCACCCGCCCGACCATGCTCGCCCGGTGGAATCAGGGGCTGCTCGATGCCGCCGCGACGCTGGAGACGGCCCCGTGGCTGGTCCCCGCCGAACCGCAGGAAGGGGTACGGGTGTTCGATGTGATGCACGATCGGCTGGTGGCGCGCAGCGCCGGAAATCCCGGGAAGGGTGATACCGGCAGCAATGTTCAGCCAATCATGCAGATTAAATCGGCATGACCTCGGCCAGCAATAACGCTGCCTGCCGATTACCCGATACCGCCTTTGCCATGCTCTTGGTCAGCCCATCCTCTCCGCCCCGGCCCCTACCGATATACCAACCGCGAACATCCGATTGCCACCTATCCACCGATCTCGCCGCGCTCGAACTGTATCCCCATGCCCTGGCCCCGGTTGCCGATCTGCCGGTGCTGGAAATCCTCTCCGCAGTGCACTGGTTGCGGACCTGACCCTGCATCGTGTCGAAGTCGTGCACGATTATCTCGCCAAACGACCACAAATCGAAGGAAATTTGAATGGACCGATTCAAAGACAAAGTCGCCATCGTCACCGGTGCCGCCAGCGGGATCGGCAAGGAAATCGCCCATGCCTTTGCCCGCGAAGGGACGATTGTGGCGATTGCCGATCTCAAATTGGACGCGGCGCAGGCCGCGGCGCAGGAAATCATCGCACAGGGTGGCCAGGCAATCGGCGTCGAAATGAATGTAACCGATGAAGATGCGGTCAACGCCGGGGTCGATCTGGTGCAGAAAACCTATGGCCGGATCGATATTCTGGTCAGCAATGCCGGCATCCAGATCGTTCATCCGGTAGAAGAATTCCCCTTTGCCGACTGGAAGATGATGCTCGCCGTGCATCTCGACGGGGCTTTCCTGACCACCAAAGCCTGTCTCAAACACATGTATGCCGCCGATTCCGGCTCGATCGTCTATATCGGGTCGGTCCATTCGAAGGAGGCATCCTTGCTCAAATCGGCCTATGTCACCGCAAAACACGGTCTGATCGGCCTGTCCAAAGTTGTGGCCAAGGAAGGCGCGAAACACAATGTCCGCAGCAATGTGGTGTGCCCCGGCTTTGTCCGCACGCCATTGGTGGAAAAGCAGATCCCCGAACAGGCCCAGGCATTGGGCATCAGCGAAGATGATGTGGTCAAGACCGTCATGCTGAAGGAAACCGTCGATGGCGAATTCACCACAGCCGAGGATGTCGCCGAAGCGGTGCTCTATTTCGCCGGAGCAAAAACCAACGCGCTGACCGGGCAATCGCTGATCGTCAGCCACGGATGGTTCATGGAATAAAGTGTGGGGCCGGGCGAGTGATTGATCACTCGCCCGGCCGAAATCCCTGAGTGCCCACTGAAGGCGGGGGCTTCAATCGCAATTCAGCGCGTCGAGGATGGCGCATTGGGGGGCATTGGTGCCAGTGCACTGCGCCAGGGTGCCCTCCAGCGTTTCCTTGATCCTTTCTAGATCGCTGATCCGCCGTTTGACCGCACTTAGATGTGTCTGCGTCGTGGCCATCACTTCGGCGCAGGTTTGCGCCCCGGTATCGGTCAGCGACAAAAGTGAACGGATTTCCTTCATGGAAAAGCCCAGGTCACGCGCACTCATGACAAATTGCAGGCGCCCCACCAGATCGGGCGGATAGACGCGGTAGCCATTTGCGCTGCGCGGCGGTTTGGGCAGCAGGCCGACTTTTTCGTAGTAGCGGATGGTTTCCAGATTGCAGCCGGTTTTGCGGGCAAGCTGGGCGCGCATGATGCCGGTTTGATGATTCATGCAAAAACCTCTTGAGCTTGTAGTTGCTACAGAGCTTACACTGCCAATCATAAGGTTGAAAGAAAGGATTCGAACCGTGGCATCAACGCCGGAAACCGGGCTGCCAGGCCCCGCAGAAATTTCCGACCCGAAACGGGCGAACTGGCTTGCGGGCGGCGCATTAATCGGGGCGGGGCTGGCTTCGGCTTGCTGCATCGCGCCGTTGTTGCTGGTGAGCTTGGGCATTTCGGGTGCGTGGATCGCCAACCTGACCGCGCTTGAACCCTATAAGCCCTATGTAGGGGGCGTAACGCTGGCCTTGATCGGATACGGTTTCTGGCACGTCTATTTCAAGCCGAAACCTGCGTGCGAGGAAGGTTCCTACTGCTCGCGCCCCGGGTCGGCGCGCACCACCAAGACGGTACTGTGGCTGGGCCTCGCCATCGTCATCTTGGCGCTCACCATCGATTGGTGGGCCCCATGGCTTTATTGAACCTGGTTCTATTAAAAGGAATACGCTGATGAAAAAGACCCTGATGGTCGCCCTGGCTGTGCTGGCGCTGGCGGGTGGCGGAGTTGCTCTGGCGCTTGGCACTGCGGGTGCGGATCGCCCGGTAGCGGCGTCAACCGCGCAGGCGCAAACCACATTCGCCATCAAAAACATGACCTGTGCCATGTGCCCGATTACCGTGAAGAAAGCCATGGAAGGTGTGGCCGGAGTAAGTGAAGTCAATGTCGATTTCGCGGCCAAGACCGCGCGCGCCGCCTATGATCCGGCCCGCGCCAACCCCGCCGCGATTGCTGCGGCTTCGACCAATGCGGGCTATCCCGCGCGCGCCATTGTCAGGCACTGGTGAACAACAAGACGCTGCTGGGCGCAGGGCTGATCGGTACGGTAATAGCCGCGCTGTAATGCTTCACACCGATATTGGTCGTTCTGGTTGGCCTGTTCGGCCTATCAGCAATTGTCGGCTATCTAGATTACGTGTTGCTCCCTGCTCTGGCTTTCTTTGTTGGCCTGACAATTTATACCGTTTGGTCGCGTCAAGCACGCTTGAAGTGATCTCCAGAACCATGCGGCAAGATCGCACAACGGGCATGGCAAACCAGCCGTATCTGACGAAAAGGAAGCGCGTATGAACGATGGATATGACTACGATTTGATAGTGATCGGTGCAGGGACTGGCGGCAACGTCGTCACCCGGATGGCTGCGGGCGCAGGTTGGCGCGTGGCCAGCATCGACCAATTGCCATACGGCGGAACCTGCGCATTGCGCGGCTGCGATCCCAAAAAGATGCTGGTGGCCGTTTCGGAAGGCGTGGAATGGGTAGAAAGTCTGAAGCACAAAGGACTTGAGGGCAAAGTCTCGGTCAATTGGGCTGATATGATGGCGTTCAAGCGTAGCTTCACCGATGCCATGCCGCAGCGGGTTGAAGCTGGTCTTGAAAAAGCGGGCGCGACAACGTTGCATGGCGAGGCGCGCTTTACCGGCCCCGACACGATCGAACTGAACGACGAAACCTTGCGCGCGCGGCATTTCCACATCGCCACGGGAGCGCGGCCTATGACGCTGGGCATCCCAGGCGAAGAACTGCTTATCACCAGTACCGATTTTCTTGAGCTATCAGACCGTCCTGACCGGGTCGTGTTTGTCGGCGGAGGATTCATTGCCATGGAATTCTCCCATATCGCGAAACGCGCCGGTGCACGTGAGGTCACGGTGCTGGAAATGATGGAGCGGCCGCTTGGCAATTTCGATCCGGATTTGATTGCGGTGCTGGTCGAGGCTACTGCTGCGCTCGGAGTAAATCTGCGCACCAACGCCAAGGTGCTGAAGGTCGAGGAAGCGGGCGGCGAACTGGTTGTCTCTGTCCAGACGCCGGAAGGCATCGAAACGGTCACTTGCGACACGGTCGTGCACGCGACAGGGCGTGTGCCCAACATCGATGCGCTGAACCTGGAAGCCGCCAAGGTTGAACATGGCCGGCGGGGCATCAAGGTCAATGGCGCGATGCGGACCACCAATCCTGCGATATTTGCCGCGGGCGACTGCGCTGACAGCGGCCTGAATTTAACCCCGGTATCAGCTTATGAAGCGCGCATTGCCGGCAAAAACCTGTTGGCAGACCAGGATGAGCGTAGCGTTTCCTACCCGCCCATCCCGAGCGTCGTTTTCACTTTGCCGATGGTCGCGAGTGTTGGCCTTTCGGAGGCAGGCGCAAGCGAGCAAGGGCTGAAGTTCGGTGTTAATTTCCAGTGGACTCAGGATTGGTATTCCTCGCTCCGGGTCGGAGCGCAGTGGACGGGTTACAAAGTCCTCGTCGAACAGGGCACCGGACGAATCCTTGGCGCCCACCTGATGGGTCCGGGGTCAGAGGAACAAATCAATCTGTTCGCCATGGCGATGGGGGCCGACCTGACCGCCAACCAGATCAAGGCCATGATCTTCGCCTATCCTAGCTTCGCGTCGGATATCAGCTCGATGGTTTAGCCTAAACCTCTCGGGGCTTTTCCCGAATTTAGAACTCTCATAGTTTGCAAGGAGCGAATAATGGACCTGCAAATGGACGAAGCCAAGTGCTGCGCGATCGGCAAGAATGACAGATCATCTTTTGACGTGGCCGTTGTCGGCGCAGGCTCGGCTGGCTTTTCCGCCGCGATCACTGCGGCGGAACTCGGCGCAAAAGTGGCGCTGATCGGGCATGGCACAGTCGGCGGCACCTGCGTTAATGTCGGCTGTGTGCCGTCGAAGGCGCTGATCCGGGCGGCTGAGGCGGTGCATGGCGGCAAGGCTGCACGGCGTTTCCCCGGACTTGGCGGCAGCGTCCAGCTCGATGACTGGAACGCGCTTGCCGCATCGAAAGACGAGCTGGTGGGCGAATTACGGCAGAAGAAATATGTCGAACTGCTGCCCGCTTACGAGGGCGTCAGCTATATCGCGGGCAAGGTGCGCTTTGCCGATGGCGCGCTGATCGTGGGCGATGCGCCGATGCAGGCCGGCAAGATCATCCTGGCGATGGGCGCGCGCGCCGCCGTGCCGCCGATCCCGGGGCTGAACAATGTGCCCTATCTCACCAGCACCACCGCGCTGGCGCTGGATCGTCTGCCCAAATCGCTGTTGGTGATCGGCGGCGGGGTCATCGGGGTCGAGCTGGGCCAGATGTTTGCCCGCCTTGGCGTTGCCGTCACCATCTGCTGCCGCAGCCGCTTACTGCCCGAGATGGACCCAGAAATTAGCACCGCGCTGCAAACCTACCTGGAAGCCGAAGGTGTGCGGGTGCGCTCCATGGTGAGCTATCAAAGCATCGTGCAGACAGCGGGCGGGATCGAGCTGACCTGCCAGGGCATTCCGACCTGCCCGACTATCGCGGCAGAACAGGTGCTGATCGCCACCGGTCGCCGGGCGAACAGCGACGGGGTGGGGCTGCAGGAGCGCGGCATATCGCTGGCGCGTGGTGGCGGGATCATGGTCGATGATTTTCTCGAAACATCGGTCTCCGGCATTTATGCGGCAGGCGATGTCACGGGACGCGATCAGTTCGTCTATATGGCGGCCTATGGTGCCAAGCTGGCCGCGCGCAATGCGGTAGAAGGCAATCAGCACCGCTATGACAGCAGCGCCACGCCCGCGGTGGTGTTCACCGATCCACAGGTGGCTAGTGTTGGTCTCACCGAAACGGCGGCGCGAGGGCAGGGGCTGGATGTCAAGGTTTCGCTGCTGCCGCTCGATGCCGTGCCGCGTGCGCTGGCGGCGCGCGACACGCGTGGGTTGATCAAGCTTGTCGCGGACAAAGCCACCGACCAGCTACTGGGCGGGCAGATCATGGCCCCCGAAGGTGCTGATTCTATCCAGACGCTGGTGCTGGCAATCAAACACGAGATGACCGCCGCCGAACTTGGCGACACCATCTTCCCCTATCTGACCACGGTTGAGGGGCTGAAACTCGCAGCGCAAACCTTCGACAAGGACGTGTCGAAGCTGTCTTGCTGCGCGGGTTAGCGTTTGCTGACCAGAAATAATCTGGTTGCCTTTATCACTTGCCTCGAACTCGAAAGTGACCGTGTCTCCGACTGCAACCTGATCGTGGATTGGCTGGGATGCATCGATTGCAGTCACCGTGCCTTCTGCGTTTGCCGCGCGAACAGCGCCCGACTGCATCATTGGCATATTCTCCCGTTCATTGGCATGTCGTCCATAGCCATGGCCATTTCTTCATTTTCCATGGTCATCTTGGCGTCATCGGCATTGTCGCAGGCCGCCAATGCGAATGGCAGGGCAAGCACACTCATTCAGGTTGAATTGCGCATGCCATCTCCTTCAGGTGGGGCGCGTCCTTCAGGTTGGGCTGGCTTGGCAGTCCGGGGGCGGCGCAGCAATAGATAGGCGGCGGGCAATACGAACATCGACAATAGCGGCGCGGTGATCATGCCGCCGATCATCGGCGCGGCAATGCGGCTCATCACTTCGGAACCCGCGCCGGTGCCGATCAGGATCGGGAACAGGCCGGCCAGGATCACCGCCACGGTCATCGCCTTGGGCCGCACGCGCAGCAGCGCGCCCTGGCGGATTGCTGCGCTGACATCCTGCGCAGTGAGGTCGGCCCCGTGAAGTTCACCCGCGCGCCGATCGAGCGCAGCCTTGAGATAGATCATCATCACCACGCCAAATTCCGCCGATACCCCGGCCAGCGCGATGAACCCGACTGCAGTTGCCACCGACTGATTATAACCCATCAGATACAGCAGCCAGAACCCGCCGGTCAGCGCAAAGGGCAGCGTAGCCATTATCAGCAGTGCTTCATCCAGCCTGCGGAAGATCAGGTAGAGCAGCAGAAAGATGATTCCGAGCGTGGCCGGAACCACGATTTTCAGCCGATCATAGGCGCGGGTCAGATATTGGAATTGCCCGGCATAGGACAGACTGACGCCCGGCGGGAGATCGATCTGGCTGGCCGCCGCTTGCTGGATATCCGCCACCACCGATGCAAGATCGCGCCCGCGCACATCGACATAGACAAAGCTGGTTGGCCGCCCCTGTTCGCTCTTCAGCATCGGCGGCCCATTGCTGACCGCAATGGTTGCAACGGTGCCCAACGTGATCTGTTGCCCCATCGGCGTCAGCAGCGGGAGATCGCGCAGTTCATCCACGCTGTCACGAATCTCGCGCGGATAACGCACATTGATCGGGTACCGCGCCAGCCCCTCCACCGTGCGGCCGATATTTACCCCGCCGATTGCGCCGGAGACGATTTGCTGCACATCGGCGATGTTAAGGCCGTATCGCGCCGCTGCCACCCGGTCGATATCGACATCGATATAGCGCCCACCCGTCAGCCGTTCCGCCAATGCAGAACTGACCCCGGGAACCTGCCGCGCCACATGCTCCACTTGCAGCGCAATCCGCTCCAGTTCGGCCAGATTTTCGCCGGACACCTTGACCCCGATCGGGCTTTTGATGCCGGTCGCCAGCATGTCGATCCGGTTGCGGATCGGCGGCACCCACACGTTTGCGAGGCCCGGCACTTGTACCACGCGGTCAAGCTCCTCCACCAATTTGTCCGGCGTCATCCCCGCTCGCCATTGGTGACGCGGTTTGAACTGGATGGTGGTTTCGAACATCGTCAGCGGTGCGGGATCGGTGGCGGTATCCGCGCGGCCTGCTTTGCCGAACACGGTGGCCACTTCGGGCACGGATTTGATCAGCCGGTCGGTGCGCTGGAGCAGTTCGGATGCCTGGCCGGGCGACAGGCCGGGCAGCGCGCTGGGCATATACAGCAGATCGCCTTCATCCATCGGCGGCAGAAATTCGCCGCCCAATCGCGAAAATGGCACCAGCGCGGTCAGAAACACCAGCGCGGTAATCACCAGCGCCGCCTTGGGGCGCCGCATCACCCAATCGAGCCCCGGGCGATAGGCGCGGGTCAATGCGCGGTTGAGGATGTTGCTGTCTTCGCGCGGAATCTGGCCGCGCACCAGCCAGCCCATCAGCACCGGGATCAGGGTGATGGACAGGATTGCGGCAGCCGCCATCGCATAGGTCTTGGTAAAGGCGAGCGGTGCGAACAACCGCCCTTCCTGCGCCTGCAGTGTGAACACCGGTAGGAAAGACAGAGTGATGATCAGCAGGCTAAAAAACAGTGCCGGGCCGACTTCCTTCGAAGCCGCCGCGACAATGCGCCAGCGTTCATCATCGGTGATGGCAGCATCGGGGTTTTCCTCCGCCCGGTGTTCCAGATGCTTGTGCACATTTTCGATCATCACGATGGCCGCATCCACCATCGCGCCAATCGCAATGGCAATGCCGCCAAGCGACATGATATTCGCATTGACCCCCTGAAAGCGCATGACGATGAATGCCGCGAGCACCCCCATCGGCAGGGTGATGATCGCCACCAGTGCCGAACGCGCGTGCCACAGGAACAGCGCGCAGATGATGCCGACGACGATGAATTCCTCGATCAGCTTGGTGGTCAGATTGCGGACCGAGGCATCGATCAATTGCGACCGGTCATAGGTGGTCACCACTTCGACCCCCTCGGGCAGGCTGGCTCGCAAAATGTCCAGCCTTTCCTCCACTGCGGCGATGACGGTGCGCGCATCGGCCCCCTGCCGCAGCACGATGATGCCGCCTGTCACTTCGCCTTCGCCATTGAGTTCGGCGATCCCGCGCCGCAGTTCCGGCCCGAGCTGGATATGCGCCATATCGCCCAGCGTGACCGGCACCCCGCCGGAGGCGGCCTTGAGCGGGATCTGGCGGAAATCCTCCAGACTGGAGAGATAGCCGGTGGCGCGGACCATATATTCGGCCTCCCCCATTTCCACCACCGATCCGCCGGTTTCCTGATTGGCCGACTGGACCGCGCTGACAATTTCCCCATGCGTCACGCCCAGCGAGGCCATGCGGTAGGGATCGAGCACGATCTGATATTGCTTGACCATGCCGCCCACGCTGGCGACCTCTGCCACGCCGGGAATGGTCTTGAGTTCATAGCGCAGGAACCAGTCCTGCAGGCTCCTGAGACCCGCAAGATCATGCCCACCGGTGCGGTCGACCAGCGCATATTCGTAAATCCACCCCACCCCGGTCGCGTCCGGGCCGAGTGCAGGCGTTACCCCGGCAGGCAGATCATCCTGCACCTGGCTGAGATATTCCAGCACCCGGCTGCGCGCCCAATAGAGATCGGTCCCGTCCTCGAAAATCACATAGACAAAACTGTCCCCGAACATCGAATAGCCGCGCACCGTCTGAACGCCGGGGACCGACAGCATGGTGGTGGACAGCGGATAGGTGACCTGGTCTTCCACAATCTGTGGTGCCTGGCCGGCAAAGTTCGAACGCACGACCACTTGCACGTCCGACAGATCGGGCAGGGCATCCACCGGCGTGCTGCGCACCGCCCACAGGCCGCCCAGGGTGATGGCGATGGCGGCCAGCACAATGAACAGGCGGCTTGCAATCGAAGCGTCGATAATCCGTGCGATCATCGGTTCGGCTCCGCTGCGGCGGCATCCGCAATGGGCCGCACCGCGATCCCGGACAGGCTGGCTTCGGAATCGAGCAGGAACTGGCCCGATGTAACCACCTTTTCGCCCGCCGCCAGACCGGCGAGGATTTCGGTCCGGCCATTCGCTTCGCGGCCAATGTGAATTTCCGCCGGGCTGAAACCGCCTCCGCCCTGCGCCAGCATTACCAGCGTGCGCTTCCCGGTGCGGATGACCGCCTCTGTCGGGATCAACACCGCTTCGCGCCGTTCGGGGGCAAGCGATACCTTCGCGAACATCCCCGGGCGCAGCTTGAGGTTCGGATTGGGCAGTTCCGCCCGCACGGTCAACGTCCGGCTATCGCCGCGCGCGCTGGGCAGGATGGCCGTGATCCGGCCGGTGAACAACTCGCCGGGAAATGCGGTCAGTTCGGCGCGCACGGTCTGCCCGATCCTGGCATCTCCCGCCTGGATTTCGGGAACGGCAGCCTCCAGCCAGACGGGGTTGAGGCCGGTAATCTCCGCCAGTGTCTGGCCGCTGACCACGCTCATGCCCGGCCGCACCCCCAGCAGGGTCACCGCGCCTGCCGTAGGCGCGGTGATGGTGATGACGGATCTTGGGCTGCCGCTGTGGGCCACCGCGGAAATCGTGCCCTCCGGCATTCCCATCAGCCGCAACCGCTCACGCGCCGCGCGTGTCAACGCCTCGTCTCCGGTGGCCGCCACCGCCAGATATTCGCGCTGTGCGCCGCCCCATTCGGGGATCAGCAGATCGGCAATCGGCGCGCCGCGCGCTACCATATCATCTGGCGCAAGCCCGTATGTCCGCTGCACAAAGCCGCCTGACCGTGGCTGCACGATCGATACGTTGCGCGCATTATAGGCGATCGTGCCGGTCACGCTCGTTTCCATATCGAGCATACCGATTTCAGCCTCTGCCGTTCGAATGCCGAGATTCTGCACCAGTGCCGGATCGATGCGGACCCTCGTCTGCTCCGCCCCGCCGCCCGCACATTTGGGCACCAGTTGCATATCCATGAACGGAGACTTGCCGGGCCGGTCGAACTGCTGGCCCGGCACCATCGGATCATACCAATACAGCACGTTTTCGCACCCGGCCGGGAGATCGCCTTGCGCAGTACCAGCCTCGCCGCCGAGGAAGGACAGGCCATAACCCGCCGCAACCCCCGCCAGGGCAATCGCGGCGGCCCCCGCAAGGGTCCGCTGGCGCGCACTCAACCGGCTTGATACCGCGTTCATAATTCGTGCTCCTGATAGGTGAGGCGTAATTTGGCTGCGGCCCGGACTGCCGCCTCTTCCCGCTCGAGAATCTCGAGTTCGAGCAGGGCAAGGGCGGTTCTGGCGCCGATCACATCGATCAGATCCGCCCGGCCTGCGGCAAAACTGGCGGTTTCCAGCGCCGCCCGGTCACGCGCCAGCGGCAACAATTCCTCGCGCGCACGCTGCCATTGGCGCAATGCGCTGCGCCAGGCAGCCAGATCAATTTCAAAGTCCGCCCGCAGGACGCGCAACCTGTCCGTTCGTTCGGCCTGCGCAGCCGCTGCC
>JBGSJO010000119.1:0-33916 GCA_041741895.1 Pontixanthobacter sp. | reverse complement strand
CCCGTGCCGCTGCTGGCGCAGGGCAGCGCCCTGGCGCCGCTGGTCAGCGCCATGATGGACGTGTCGGACGGGCTGCTGCTCGATGGCAGCCGGATGGCCGATGCCAGCAACGTCACCATCGCAATCGATAGTTCCGCCGTGCCAATAGCAGCGCCGGAAAATCGCCGCGACGATGCGCTGCGCTGGGGCGATGACTACCAATTGCTGTTCACCGGCCCGTCTGATACCCCGTGGCCCATACCGGTCCACAAAATCGGTGCAGTCCATGCGCGCATGGGTGCCGGATTGCTGGTTGACGGGATTACACCCGATGCCGGAGACACCCTAGGATATCGCCATTCGCGATAAGCCGTTTGCAGCTTGCCAACAGTGTAAAGCTTAACGGGGCTTGCGCGTCTTGACCGCGCCCTTATAGCTACCGCGCTAGTTGGACCTTGATCAAAAGTCCGCTTTCTATTCGATCCACTGGGAAGGGGGATTCACGTGAATCTTGTACTTATATCTATCGGGCTGGGGCTGCTCGCCATTATTTACGGCATTGTCACCAGCCGTCAGGTGCTGAGCGCTGATGCCGGCAACGCCAAGATGCAGGAAATCGCCGGAGCAATTCAGGAAGGCGCACAGGCCTATCTGAAACGCCAATATACCACCATCGCCATGGTTGGCGTGGTGGTGGCGATTGTCGTCTTCATTTTCCTCGGACCCATTTCGGCAACCGGCTTCATCGTCGGGTCGATCCTGTCGGGTGTCGCGGGCTTCATCGGGATGAACATCTCGGTCCGGTCGAACGTACGCACTGCTGCCGCAGCGCAGAAGGGTTTGCAAGCGGGCCTGACTGTGGCGTTCCGCGCTGGTGCTGTCACCGGCATGCTGGTGGCGGGCCTCGCCCTGCTGGCGATTGCGGTATTCTTCTATGTCATGACCGTCTCGATGGGACTTGACCTCACCGTGCTTGCGGAAAAGCGTGAAGTAATCGACGCGCTGATCGGCCTTGCCTTCGGCGCTTCGCTGATTTCTATTTTTGCCCGTCTTGGCGGCGGCATCTTCACCAAGGCGGCCGATGTCGGTGCCGATCTGGTGGGCAAGGTGGAAGCGGGAATTCCGGAAGACGATCCGCGCAATCCCGCCACCATCGCCGATAACGTCGGTGACAATGTCGGCGATTGCGCCGGGATGGCTGCCGATCTGTTCGAAACCTATGTTGTAACCGTTGGCGCCACCATGGTGCTGACCGCGTTGCTGCTGACCAATCTGGCGCAGGCAGAACTGCTGGCATTGATGAGCCTGCCACTGCTGGTTGGCGGTGTCTGTATCGTCACCTCGATCATCGGCACCTACATGGTTCGTCTCGGTTCCTCGAACAACATCATGGGGGCGCTGTACAAAGGCTTCATCACCACGGCAGTTCTGTCGATCCCCGCGATTTACTGGGCGACCGATTATGCTGTGGGCATGGACGCAAGCTACAGTGTTGACGGTCAGACTTTCACCGGAATGTCCCTGTTCTGGTCGATGATGGTCGGACTCGCGGTTACGGGGCTGATTATCTGGATCACCGAATATTACACCGGCACCCAGTTCCGCCCGGTACGGTCGATCGCGAAATCATCCGAAACCGGCCATGGTACCAATGTTATTCAGGGTCTGGCAATCAGCCTTGAATCGACCGCATTGCCAACATTGGTGATCGTGGTTGCGATCATTGTGACCCATCAGCTTGCGGGTCTGATGGGTATTGCCTTCGGGGCAACCGCCATGCTGGCGCTTGCCGGGATGGTCGTAGCGCTGGATGCTTACGGGCCGGTGACCGACAATGCGGGCGGTATCGCGGAAATGGCCGACCTGGATGAAAGCGTTCGGGAAAAAACCGATGCGCTGGATGCCGTGGGCAACACCACCAAGGCGGTCACCAAGTGGTATGCCATCGGTTCCGCCGGTCTGGCTGCCTTGGTTCTGTTCAGCGCCTATACGGCCGATCTCAAGGAGTTTTTCCCTGATCTGCAAGTCAGCTTTAGCCTGGAAAATCCCTATGTGATCGTCGGTCTGCTGCTGGGCGCTTTGCTGCCGTATCTGTTCGGGGCCATGGGCATGACTGCCGTGGGCCGGGCTGCGGGCGATGTGGTCAAGGATGTCCGCGCGCAGTTCGCTGCCGATCCGGGCATCATGGCCGGGACATCGCGTCCCGACTATGCCCGCACAGTAGACCTTGTGACCAAGGCCGCGATCAAGGAAATGATCATCCCGTCGATGCTGCCGGTTCTGGCACCGATCGTGGTCTATTTCGTGATCACCGCGGTTGCGGGCCAGGCTAATGGCTTTGCCGCTCTGGGCGCATTGCTGCTGGGCGTGATCGTTTCGGGTATCTTCGTGGCGCTTTCCATGACCGCCGGCGGCGGCGCATGGGACAATGCCAAGAAATACATCGAAGACGGCAATCACGGCGGTAAAGGCTCCGAAGCGCACAAGGCTGCAGTGACCGGGGATACCGTAGGCGATCCTTACAAGGACACCGCAGGCCCGGCCGTGAACCCGATGATCAAGATCACCAACATCGTTGCCCTGCTGCTGCTGGCAGCGCTGGCAGCAGCTTGATCACCACCCAAACCGCCTGAGGATCATTTCTACGGGCCAAGATGAGGCGCGGATACCAACTGGTATTCGCGCCTCATCTTTGTCGCCCTTTGGACGCGTTAATTTTTCATCAGCATCGCACTGCTATTCGCGGGATAGCGGTGCAATCTGCCGCGCGATGCGAGGGTTAACGGTTGGCAAGCCTTCCGCTCCAAGTAGGGCGCTACTTCGAGACGCTCAGGGCCTCGGCTCTCGTAGGTGTGCCTGACGGTGTCTCCGTGCTGGATTGGCGTGCATTCAATAAACCCGAGGCTATCGCGCAATGGGATGCCCTCGCTCTGGAAGCGAGCGATCCAAATCCGTTTTTCGAAAGCTGGAACTTACTGCCCGCGCTGGCTAATCTGGATTGCGGAGGCAATGCCCGGATCGCCATTTATCGTAGTCAGGGCAAATTGCTCGGCCTGACGCCGCTGGCGCGTTCCGCCCGCTACTACGGATACCCGCTGCCGCATCTGCACAATTGGCTGCACCACAATGCCTTCTGCGGCACGCCCTTGGTCGCACGCGGGCATGAAACCGCATTCTGGTCCGCTATGCTCGGCTGGGCAGACGAACACCCGGGCGGCGCCATGTTCCTGCATCTGACCAATCTCCCCGCCGAAGGCGCGGTTTATGCAGCGCTGTGTGATGTGTCCGCCCGGCAGGATCGGCCCGCTGCTGTCGTCCACCGTGAACAGCGCGCGATGTTGCAATCAGACCAGAGCCAGGTAGAATATTTCGATGCATCGCTGAGCGCCAAGAAACGCAAGGAATTGCGCCGCCAGAACAAACGCCTGTCGGAAGAGGGCGTACTGCGGTTCCACCGAGATTCCGACGCTGACGGTATAGACCAATGGTGCACCGATTTCCTCGATCTGGAACATGCGGGGTGGAAAGGGCGCGAAGGTTCCGCCCTCGCCTGTGACAGTGCGAATGCCGCGCTGTTCCGAACCGCCCTGCACGGCGGTTCGGTACGCGGCCGTGTCGAGCGGCTTTCGCTAACTCTGGAAGGCATGCCAATTGCCATGCTGGTGAATTTCCTCTCCGCGCCCGGCAGCTTTGCTTTCAAGACCGCATTCGACGAAAAATACGCGCGGTTTTCTCCCGGTGTCTTGCTTCAGCGCGAAAACCTCGCCCTTTTGGAACGCGATGGCATCGACTGGAGCGATAGCTGCGCCGCCGCCGACCATCCGATGATCGAGCGTATCTGGCGCGAGAAGCGCACCATTGTCCGCACTAGCATCGGCATTGGCGGCAAGCTGCGCCGATCTCTGTACCTTCAGGTCCTTCGGGCCGAAAATGGCAGCAATGCTGAGGGGCTATGACCATGGCAGACCAGCAAAGCAGCGAAATCTTCGGCGTTGCTGCACGGCTGCAATTTGCCGCCGCCTATCCGGAGGTTCCGCATGTGCTGCGCCACGAGATCACCCATCACCCACTGTTGACGCTTGAGGCCTTGGCCGAGCTCTCAGGTCAACTTCCAGGCAGTGCCATCGAATTTAATCGCGGTGACCTGCCCATCGGGATCGATCGCAAACCCGGTAGTACCGGCTTGTCGATCGAGGACACGATCCGCCACATCGCGACGACTAACAGCTGGGCGGTCCTGAAGAATATCGAACAAGTTTCCGCTTACGAAGCGCTGCTGCTGTCACTGCTCGGGGAACTGCGCAGCGAGATAGGAGCGAAGACCGGGGCCATGCTGCGGCCCCAGGGTTTCATCTTCATCTCCTCGCCGGATGCCGTCACGCCGTACCATTTCGATCCGGAACACAACATCCTGCTGCAATTGACAGGCAGCAAAGTGATGACCCAATTTCCCGCCGGAGACAGCACATTTGCCCCCGACGAGGTGCACGAAAGCTACCACGCAGGCGACGCGCGCGAATTGACCTGGCACGATGATCTCGCCGCCGGGGGATACGACTTTGCGCTATCTCCTGGCGAGGCGGTATATGTCCCTGTGATGGCCCCGCACTTCGTACGTAACGGCGCATCGAGTTCAATTTCGCTGTCGATTACCTGGCGCAGCGACTGGAGCTTTGCCGAGGCAGAGGCTCGCGGGTTCAACCGCGTGCTGCGCAAATACGGCATCGCGCCCATCGCGCCGGGCCGCTGGCCTGCCACCAATTACGGCAAGTCTTTGGCATTTCGGGTTTTGCGGAAACTTTCCGCCGTAAAATAACCGCTACATTGACGAACTGCCCACCTGCCCGCAAAGCGTGGTCCATGAACGATATTGCCTCCCCTGAAACACTCGTGGCCAATCTGGTCAATCTGCTGACTGTCCAGGCAGGCGGTCCCGATCATTTTATCGGCCACCCGCAAGATGGCGGCGTGGGGCGGGTTTTTGGCGGGCAAGTTATCGCGCAAGCGCTTCAGGCCGCCCAATTGACCGTGCCAGAGGGTATGGTGGCCCATTCGCTGCACGCCTATTTCCTGCGCGGCGGCAAGGAAGGTCCGCCAATCGATTATACGATTGCCCGCGATTTCGACGGCCGCAGCTTTGCCAACCGCCGGGTCGTGGCGAGCCAGACGGAGGGCACCGCCAGCATCCCGATCCTGAACCTGACTGCCAGTTTCCAGAAACCGGAAGACGGGCTGGAACATCAGGAATGCAGGATGCCGGATGTCCTGCCACCCGAAGAATTGAAGCCTGACATGAAATTGCGGGAGGAGTTTGTGGCCGGGCTGCCCGATATTACCGACGGCCAGCGCGCCATGATGCTGCGCCCGCGCCCGATCGAAATGCGCACGATCGACCGGCTCCACTGGATGAACAGCGAACCGAAGGAACCCCGCGCCCACAGCTGGTTCCGCACCGCTGCCGCGCTACCGGACGATCCGGCGATCCACCGCGCGGTGATTGCCTATGCCAGCGATTACACTCTGCTGGGCACTGCCGCCTTGCCCCATGGGCTCAGCTGGATGCGCGGTGAATTGAACGGTGCCAGCCTGGACCACACGATTTGGTTCCATTGGCCTGCGCGGGCTGACGAATGGCTGCTATACATGACCGACAGCCCGTGGACCGGCGGCGGTCGGGGCTTTAACCGGGGCAGCATTTTTACCCGCGACGGAGTATTGGTGGCCAGTGTGGCGCAGGAAGGTGTTATCCGGCGGCGCAAGAAAGCATGACCTGCATCGGCGGGGGCGCCGGCCCCGGTTCAGACAGCCCCAGACTCGGCAGATCGCAAGATCAGCCGTTCGCGTGGTAATAATCATAGATTGTGCGCGCCACTGCATCGCTGACCCCAGGCGCGCGTTGCAGATCCTCCAGCGATGCCGCACGGACTTTTCCTGCTGTCCCGAAATGCAGCAGTAGCGCCCGTTTGCGCGCCGGACCAATGCCGGAGATTTCGTCCAGCGGCGATGCGGTAATTGCGCGGCTGCGCTTGGCACGGTGCGCACCGATGGCATAGCGGTGGACCTCGTCGCGCCACAGCTGAAGCTGGAACAGAACCGGCGAGTTCGTCGGCAAGGTTTTCTCCCGGCCATCAGGGAAATGGAACACTTCGCGCCCCTCCCGCCCATGGTCCGGCCCCTTGGCAATGGCGATCAGCGGGACATCCTCGATCCCCAGTTCCTCCAGCGTGTCGCGCACCGCACTCATATGGCCCTTGCCGCCATCGATCAGCACCAGATCGGGCCACATTCCGCCGTCGCGGTCGGGATCTACAACCTGTGCGCGGCTGAAACGGCGGTGCATAACCTCGCGCATCATGCCGAAATCGTCATTGCCCTGTGCGGATTTGATGTTGAATTTGCGATATTGGTTTCTGAGGAAACCCTCAGGCCCGGCCACCACCATCCCGCCCACCGGCTTCGAACCCTGGATATGGCTGTTGTCGTAAATCTCGACCCGCTGCGGCACATCCGGCAATTCGAGGAATTCCGCTAGTTCGCGCAGGGTTTTAGCCTTGGTCCCGCTTTCGGCCAACCTCCGTTCCAGTGCTTCCACCGCGTTGCGCTGCGCCTGTTCCATCAGCCGCCGCCGGTCCCCTCGCTGCGGAATCGAGATCTCCACCCTATGTTCGGCAATGGCGGCAAAGGCTTCTTCCATTACCTCCTGGTCGGGCAGTTCCCGGTCCACCAGGATGGTCCGCGGCGGCGGGACTTCTTCGTAAAACTGTGCCAGCACGTTGGCTAGGACATGCGCCTCGTCCACTTCCTTGGTATGCGCCGGAAAGAACGCGCGATGCCCCCAGTTCTGGCCGCCGCGCACGAAGAATGCCTGAATGCCGACTTGCCCACCCTTCTCCGCCAGCGCGAAAATATCGGCATCGCCAACCCCGCTGGCATTGATCGCCTGACTGCCTTGAATGAAGGTCGCGGCGCGCAGCCGATCGCGCAGAACGGCAGCGGATTCGAAATCCAGTTTCTCCGCCGCGTCGGCCATCTGGCGTTCGATCTTTGATTGCACAGCGGAGCTTTTCCCGCCGAGGAAATCCTTCGCTTCCTGCACCAATCCGTCATATGCCGCTGCGTCAATCCGACCGACGCAGGGCGCTGAACAACGTTTGATCTGGTACAGCAGGCAGGGCCGGTCTCGGCGGCTGAAAAAGCTGTCACTACAGGACCTTAGAAGGAATAGTTTCTGCAGCGCATTAATAGTGGTGTTCACGCTGCCCGCGCTTGCGAAGGGCCCGTAATAATTGCCTTTGGCCCGCCGCGCGCCGCGATGTTTCATGATTCGGGGGAAATCATGATCCATCCTGAGCAGGATGAAGGGGAAGCTTTTGTCGTCGCGTAGCAGGACATTGTATGGCGGGCGGAACCGCTTGATGAACTGCGCTTCCAGCAGCAGCGCCTCCGCCTCGCTATTGGTGGTGACAATCTCCATCCGTCGAGTCTGGCTGACCATGCGTTGCAGCCGGCCGGTCAGATTGGCGACAGCCATGTAATTGGCGACGCGGTTCTTCAGTGCCCGCGCCTTGCCAACATACAGCACGTCGCCCCGCGCATCGAGCATGCGGTACACCCCCGGCTTGGGCTTCAGCGTCTGCACCGTTTCACGAATGGCCGCCACACCGGCGTCTAGATCCGGCTGCCCGCTGCCGCGCACGGTATAGGTCGCGCGATCCTCGTTGAAACGATCTGCGCCATCCGGATTTGACGGGGTGCCTGCGGGAGTGCGTGCCATGGATGAGGAGATAGGCGCTGCAGTAGGCCCTTGAAAGGCCCGAGTTGACGCCAATCCCTACTGTGTTACTTCTCCATGACGATCCCGGAAATAATTGGGGCGCTGCGGGAGAGAATGCTATGCGGCAGCTACAGGGCATGGATGCATCGTTTGTTGCGCTGGAAACGCGCAATTCCCCGATGCATATCGGCAGTCTGCTGATCTACAATCCCAGAACTGCACCCGGCGGATTTGTTCGTTTCAAGGACGTATTGAGCTTTTTCGAAAGCCGGATGCAATTGTCCCGGACAATGCGGCAGCGCCTGGTGAAGGTGCCGTTCGATCTCGATTATCCTTACTGGATCGAAGATCCCGATTTCGATCTCGAATATCACGTCCGCCACGTCGCCCTGCCAAAGCCCGGTGACTGGCGGCAATTGTGCATCCAGGCTGCGCGGGTTTTCGCCCGCCCGCTGGATCTGACCCGGCCGCCATGGGAATTCACCCTGATCGAAGGGCTGGACAATATCCCCGGCATCGATCCCGGCTGCTATGCGATGGTCACGAAGGTCCACCATTCCGCGATCGACGGGATGAGCGGGGTCGATCTGATGGAAGCGTTGCATACGCTGACCGCCGAGGCGCCCTCGCCTTCCCAGCCCGATACATGGAAACCGGAACGCATCCCCACCGGGGCGGAATTGCTCGGCAAAAGCTATTTCAACGCGGTGACCAATCCGATGAAGCAGTTGGAAGTCGCGGCCAAGGCAGCACCTGGTCTGGCCAAGGCGATCAAGGGCCTGGCAGCGAAGGAATTCAAGGTCAGCGGTGAAATGCTGGCTCCGCGCACCCGCTTCAACAAGGTAATTTCGACCGCGCGGGTAGTAGAAGGGCGCAGCGTTCCCCTGGCGGATATCAAGGCAATCCGCGCGCTTGACCCCGGATGCAAGGTCAATGACGTGTTCCTGGCCATTATCGGCGGCGCAATGCGGAAATATCTGCTTGCGAAGGACGATCTGCCCAACAAGACGCTGACCGCGATGGCACCGATTTCCGTGCGCTCCAATACCGAAAAGGGCGACATGGGCAATCAGGTTGCCGCGATGATTGCCCCGCTGGGTACGCATATTGAAGACCCGAAGGAGCGGCTCGCCTTCGTTCATTCGCGGACCACCAACAGCAAGGCGATGACCGACGCAATCGGTGCCCGCAACATGACCGAAATGAGCAAGATCAGCCCCGCCCTGTTCATGGCGCTTGGTGCGCAGCTTTACACCAGACTTGGTCTTGCCAACCGGGTCGGCCCGCCGTTTACGACAGTTGTCACGAATGTCCCCGGTCCGCCCGTGCCTATCTATTCCTGCGGGGCGCAGCTGGAAAGCATGATGGGGCTGTTGTGCCTGAATGATGGCCTGGGCCTGGGCCATGTGGTGCAAAGCTATTGCGAGGAGGCGACGATTGCCTTCACCGCCTGCCGCGCAATCATGCCCGATCCGGAATTCTATGCGCAATGCGTCCAGGACAGCTTCGAGGAACTGCGTGATGCGGCGGCAGCCGCGGCAGCCGGGACAGTGGTTCAGGCGAAAGACACAGCCAGACCGGTAAAGTCGGCGGCAAGAAAGCCAACCAAGCGCAAACCGGCGGCGGCAACGGCTACCAAAAGAGCAAAGGCACCA
Source organism: Pontixanthobacter sp. (assembly GCA_041741895.1). Lineage (GTDB taxonomy): Bacteria > Pseudomonadota > Alphaproteobacteria > Sphingomonadales > Sphingomonadaceae > Allopontixanthobacter. The sequence goes on along the minus strand of JBGSJO010000119.1, from coordinate 24,508 downwards.
GCGAAAAAGGCACCCCCGAAAAAGGCACCCCCGAAAAAGACACCCCCGAAAAAGACACCCGCGAAAAAGATTGGGGCAAGGAATTCTCCGGCAGCCAGAAAAGCGCCGCCAGCGAAGAAAGAAAATTCATGACGCAAGCCCGTAATCCTGACTCCATCCTCGGCGCGCGCCCGCCAAGCCGCCTGTTGGCGCTTGCGGAACCCTCCCGCGCGCTTGTGGAGCTCGCGAGTTTCTATGCGCTGCGTCCGGCGATGAGCCTGCTGCCCAAGGGCGACGGCCACGGCGTTCTGGTGTTACCCGGTTTCATGGCCTCAGACAGTTCCACGCGCCCGATGCGGTCGCTCCTCTCCGGCCTTGGATATGATGTCCAGGGATGGAATCTGGGCCGCAATGTCCGGGTTGATAATGGCCGGGTGGATGCAATGAAACTGTGTCTGGAAGCGATGCATGAACGGACCGGCAGCAAAGTGTCGATCGTTGGCTGGAGCCTGGGCGGCGTGTTTGCCCGTGAACTGGCCAAAATGATGCCGGAAAAAGTGCGGATGGTGATTTCGCTCGGTAGCCCGATTTCGGATGATCGCCGCCATACAAATGCGGCCAGGCTGTTCGAATGGCTTAATGGCAAGCAGCCCGAACCTGTCCAGCAAGGCATGTTTACCGGGCTGGATGTTGCGCCGCCGGTGCCCACGACTTCTATCCTGACCAAGACGGACGGCGTCGTTGCCTGGCGCGGATCGGTTCAGGCGAAATCCGATCCTGCAGAGCAAACGGAGAACATAGAAGTTATCGCCAGTCACCTCGGCCTGGGGGTCAACCCCGCCGTGATGCTGGCAATTGCCGACCGGCTATCACAACCAGAAGGTAGCTGGCGCCCCTTCGAAGCCAGGGGGCTGGCCCGGGCAGTCTTTCCGCGCAGCCAGCTTCACTGATCTGCCGGGAACCAGCGTCAGATCATCTTGCGCAATTCGATGCCCAGATACCGTCCCAAGGGATCGACAAGTCCGGGCTGAAAGTTGATCGGAACATTTCCGCTTTCGTCAGTGACCCGGCGAATACCGTCAAACACATTGTCGGCGCGCAGCGAAAGCCGCAGGCCTTTCAGCGGACCCTGTGTCTTCTCCAGCATTTCGCCCAGATCGGCGAATATTCGCAAATCCAGCTTGGCCAGAGCGCCAAAATTCAGGTCGCTACTGCCGACCAATCCGCTGCCGTCAATCCGCGCCGGGCCAAGATAGCTTCCGGATACGCGCAGGCCCATGCCGCTGCGGAACATGCCCGCTTCCAGCGAGGTATTGTTGCTCGACGTGCCGCCATCGCCGCCAATCAGATCGAGCACCGGCACGCCCGGCGCGATCAGGATTTCATTTTGTAGATCGAGTGTATGGTTCAGGCTGACGAAGAAGCGCCCGCGGCCGTCATCGCCTGACATGCCCGGCCCGCCGCCGCCCGGGCCGCGGCCTCCACTGCGGCCGGAAGCACCGTCTCCACGGCGCCCCTCCGCGGTGCCTTCCTGCCGCTCTGGCACCTTGGGTTTGCCGAAACTGCCCCGCATCGACAGGCCGAAAGCCAGCCGGTCAAGCAATGTCTTGCTATAGGTTACCGGGCGCCGGTCCACCGCCAGCAATGTGCCATCCGCATCGCGGGTGACACGGCCGGGAAATGCCGCCTCCACTTCCGATGTCAGCGTGGGAAAGGAACTCGATACGTCGATCGACCGGTTTCGGGTATAAGTCGTCTGGAAATTGGTATTCTCGATAAAGGGCACCTTCCAATTGGCCGAGAAATTCCAGTCGGACTGGGTTTCCGCGATCAGGAAGGGATTCCCGCCCGATGTGATCGTGGCCAGCACGGTTTCGCCCCGCACGAAATCAAAGGTCGAAACATTGAAAGTCACGATTTCCGGGCTACCCAACTGGCTGAGCGACGGCGGTCTTTCGCGGTTCACATAGGTCGCAGTCAGATCCAGCTGGTCGAACGGCGCCCAGGTTACACTCGCGCTCCAGTCATAAAGAGTTCCGAAATCGGAAAATTTATCGAACCCACCAGACAGGTTCAGGCTGATATCGCCCAGCGCGCCGAGGAAATCGTCCCGCGTGCTGGTGATCGGGACGGCCAGGTTTATCCCGCCATTCAGATCACCCCGGCTGAGATCGGTGGAGATGTCGGTGCGGCTGTCATTGCCCTTGATGTCATCCCAATCGAAACCGAGATCGAAGGTCACGTTCAGATCGCCCGCAGGCAATTCCAGCACCGCGCCTTGCAAGGTGACCTTGGTGCTGGCGTTTTTCGTATCGGTTGTGCTGGTGGCGAATCCGGCATCGGGCAATTCAGGCAGCGGCCCGTCTATTGCCAGCGTGCCGGCCGCGGCATCCAGAACCAGTCCGGATGTATCGGCGCGCTGGTCGATCTCTGCGGTGCTGTTGGTCAGCCCTGCGTCCGCGGTCGCCGTTAGCTGGAACCCACCAATCGGACGATTGTAGCTGACCGAAGTCGCAGCACCATCGGACAATGTGCGCGTTTCCAGCGGGTTGTCTGCACCAAAGGTCCGCAGCGCGTTGTTGCCTGCCGGATCGGTCAGGAAAACCGTATTCAGCCCTGAAAGACTGCGGCTTTCGTTACGTTCATATGTGCCGTTGATGCCCAGCGAGGCGCCACTGTCGATGAAGGATTTCGCATAGTTTCCACTGGCCTCGAATGCGAAAGTGTCGGATATTAAACTGCGGTAATCGGCCTGGCCAGGATCGCTGGGAACAGCCGAATTACTGGATTCGGTCTGGATCACGCCGCGCTCTGCCTCTGTGAGCAGGGACCGGTCCTCGACTTCCAGGTTCACATTGATCCGCGCCCCGTTGACGATCTTGAGCAAGGTTACTTCCTGCTCGTTCCGCGAAAAGCCGCCCCGGTCGGGCTGATTGTAATCGGCCTCCACCGTCACAGAGGTGTAATCGTCCTTCAGGATGAAGTTGATCACCCGGCGATCGGGCGCAAAACCGAACCGCTGCGCCACTTCTTCCGGCAGCACTTCGACCTTGCGGATCGCCTCGGGCGGGTAAGACCTGAATTCGCGGAAACTGCCCACGCGGATACCGTTGACAAGGAACACCGGCTGGCCGCCGCCGCGCCCGCGCGAAGATTGCGTTACCGTGCCTAGGGCCTGCACCAGATCGGCGATCGAGCTGGCACCGTAGGCAGAGATATCTGCCTCGTCCAATTCGACAATCGGAGCCTGAGAAGTATCCACCTGAGCGCGCAGACGATCCGCCGTGACGACGATTTCGTCGATGATCGACCCATCATAGCCTGGCTCTTCCTGTTGCGCATCAAAAGGTTGCTCTCCAGACTGCCCATTCTGGGCCATCACGGGCATGGCAACGGTCAATACCGTGAAGGCACAGGAATTCATCAGCAAACGCATCTTCATGCGGGGGGCAATCCTTTGATTGGAAGCGGAAGGCAATCCGCTTTTTCGTAACAATATGTCGCAGGCTTTTGCACATCGAACATGTGCCGGTGATGAATCAAGGCCCCCTCACATAGGCGAAGGTTCGGTGTCCATACGCACGAGGCTTCCCTTTTATCCCGCTCGCAGCTAAAGGCGCGTCAATGTTTATCCTCATTGACGGAAAATAATTACTTATGGCGAAAGAAGAACTCCTCGAAATGCGCGGTAAGGTAGTGGAATTGCTGCCGAACGCGATGTTCCGGGTGGATCTCGAAAATGGTCATGAAGTACTCGGCCATACCGCTGGCAAGATGCGCAAGAACCGTATCCGCGTGCTCGTGGGCGACGAAGTTCTTTGCGAATTGACTCCCTATGATCTCACCAAGGCACGCATTACCTATCGCTTTATGCCCGGCCGGGGTGGCCCAGGCCCGCAATAAGGGCGGCGGGATTGACCGCGCCTTCACTGATACTGGCATCGGCAAGCCCCCGGCGGCGCGAATTGATCGCGCGGCTGGGCATTGTGCCTGATCGCATAGCGCCCGCCGATATCGACGAAACCCCTTTGGCAACAGAATTACCCCGCGACTACGCCCGGCGCATGGCGCGGGAAAAGGCGGAAGCTGCCGCATCGGATAGCGGCCATGTTCTGGCGGGCGACACGGTCGTCGCACTCGGCCGCCGCATCCTGCCCAAGGCGGAGGATTTGCAGACGGCACGCAAATGCCTGGAACTGTTATCCGGCCGCCGCCACCGGGTACTGTCAGCCATCGCCCTGCGCGCACCGGACGGCACAATGCGCGAGCGTTTGTCGGAAAGCATCGTCAAATTCAAAGTGCTGTCGGACGAAGAGCTAGAGGCCTATCTGGCCGGCGGTGAATGGGAAGGCAAGGCAGGCGGCTATGCCATTCAGGGCGCCGCAGAAGGGCTGATAAGCTGGATCCAGGGCAGCCATTCCGGCGTGGTCGGCCTGCCCCTGTTTGAAACCCGCGCGCTGTTGAAAGCGTCAGGGTTTCCAATTGCCTGAACGGCCGGGGCCTGCATGGCTGGTCGAAACCGGTATCGGGGAAGATCGCGCGGTCCGGATCGAAGGCGAACAGGCGGTCGCGGCGCGGATCGACTGGCCTGGTTCACTGGCTGCCGGACAGATCGATGATGCCGTGCTGATTTCACGCGCAAAGGGCAGTTCCCGCGGGACCGTGCGGTTTACTGGAGGACAGGAAGCGGTGGTGGACCGTTTGCCGCGCGATGCCCAGCAAGGCGCCATGATCCGGGTGGAAGTCACCCGCAGTTCCCTGTTCGAAAAGAGCCGCGTAAAACGGGCGCAATGCCGCCCGGCGCAACATCCACCGCGCCCCGCCCCCAGCCTGGCAGAAACGCTGGCCAAGGAAGGGAATGATGTCCGGATTGTGCGCCATTTTCCTGCCGGTCACTGGGAAGAAATCTGGGCGGAAGCATGGTCGGCCTTTGTCGATTTCTCAGGTGGCTCGCTCCATTTTTCGGCCACCCCTGCCATGGTCATGGTCGATGTCGATGGAACGCTGCCGCCACGCGAATTATCGCTCGCCGCAGTGGCGCCGCTGACCAGTGCGATCCTGCGGTTCGACCTGGCCGGGTCCATTGGGATCGATTTTCCTACGTTGGAAGCCAAGTCCGACCGGCGCATGGTGGACGATGCGTTGAGCGAGGCCTTGGCCGATTGGCCGCATGAACGCACGGGGATGAATGGATTTGGTTTCGTCCAGTTAGTGTCGCGCCTGACCCGGCCTTCCCTGCTGCACTTGCTTTCGCAATCGAGGACAGGCGCCGCGGCGCGGCTGCTGCTGCGGCGGGCGGAGGAAGACATGGCGCCGGGAGCGCTGCTGCTGACCTGCCACCCTGCTGTCGGCGCGCAACTGAAGGACGAATGGCTGGGACAACTCGCCCGGCGAACCGGCCGCGAAATCCGCATCAAGCTGGAACCGGGCCTTGCACTGGAAGGCGGCTTCGCCCAATCAGTGCCGATATGAACATTCGTTATCCCCATGAATAGAATCAAGACCTGCCCGATTTGCCGGAAGGCAAGATCGGAAGAATTCTATCCCTTCTGCTCCAGCCGCTGCCGCGACCGGGACTTGTCGCAATGGTTCGGTGACGGTTATTCCGTACCCGGCCGCCCGGCTAATCCCGAAGAAGTTGCCCGCGAAGGGTGGGAAGACAAGGATTAAAAATCGCGGCGAACACATTTCGCCGCACAGAGGTGGCGGTTAGCCCTTGCCAAGCGCATTGGGCTTCGCCATAGGCCCCCTCTCCCACAGCATTTCGGCCCATTGGCGGCCAATGCTGAAGCAGCGCCCGAGTAGCTCAGGGGTAGAGCACACGATTGAAAATCGTGGTGTCGGTGGTTCAAATCCACCCTCGGGCACCACTTCTCCCAATTATCGCAGCCGCACGATTTTGATGCACACAGCCCTTCGCTAGAGGGACATTGTCCTGCCCGGGTGTTCAATCGGTGCGGCGTGAATCTTGCCTGTCATTGATCAGATGCCCAGCCAAAATCGGGCGCGCGCTTTTCTACGAATGCCTTGGCACCTTCGAGGAAGTCGGCATGAGAAAATGCTGCTGCGAACACGCCCAGTGAATGCGCATCGTCTTCCGATTGTCCATTGAGAACGGAGCGAACAAACTTCTTGAGTTTGTGGATCGAATGCGGCGATGCGGCAAGTATCGCCTCCCCCAGTTCCGCCGGGCTTTCGGAAATTGTTTCCACCAGCCCGATACGCAAGGCTTCGTCCGCGTCGATCAAAGTTCCGGTAAACAACAGCCGCTTCGCCTGCCCCGGACCGACCAGATCGATCAGCAATTTCACATCGTGCAGCGGATAGACGAGACCCAGCTTGGCCGCAGTAATACCGAACCGCGCATTAGGCGTCGCCACGCGCAAATCGCATGCCATTGCGAGACCGCAGCCGCCGCCGATGCAATCGCCATCGATAAAGGCAATGGTCGGCAGGTGAACCCGGGCGAGAGAATGCTGCGCCCGGTTGATCTCGGCCTGATTGACCTCCCGCCAATGCCGGTCGTGGCTGTTGTCGAGCATTTCCTTGATATCCGCGCCCGCACAGAATGCTCCTCCTTCAGCGGCACGCAATTCGACCAGCCGGATAGCAGGGTCCGCCACTGCTTCGTGCAGCAGATTCGGCAACTTCTCCCACATTTCCAGCGTGAAAGCGTTTCGTTTGTCGCCGCGATCAATCAGCAGCCGGGCCCTTCCCCCATTCTTTTCGAGCCGTAAGCTCATGGTGTGTTCTCCTGCATGATTGGGTCTGCAATCGCTTGGCGGGAGGTCGTCCCTATGTCTTTATGGGTTCGGTTGCAGGAAATACCTGCGCGCACCCAGATGCACCAGCTCAGAGCGCTTCGGTGGTGATGAATGTCGCCCCGTCGGTGAAGGCGCTCATCTCCCTGGCCAGCGCCGCCACAGCGTCTCCGCCGAAATCTTCCATGAATGCTGCCTTGGAACTCACATCGATAATTTCGATGTAATCGAACGGTGGCCTATCTTCGGAGAACAGGACATTGCGGGTGCGCAAAACCTGGAAACTTTCGACTGATGGCAGGCCGCTGACGGTCGGCAGATCGCGGCCCCGTGCCCAGCTTTCATAATCGCTGCGCCGCGCGCCTTCCTTCAAATTGAACAATGCGATGATCCGCATGGGAACTCTCCTTTGGGTGCCGGCGCTCGAATGGCGCCCAATCTGCCGTCAGTCTGCGGTGCCAGGGTGAACCAGCCCGCTTCTTTCCTTGCCGACAAACCACCCTGGTACCAATCGGCATAGCATCAATTCTCCGATCGGCTGGCAAGGAAATCGCCGAATGGGCATGGATCATGCCGGTTCTTCCGGCAATCGCGCGAATTGCTTGTAAAAATCCGGTCAGGTCATTCGGGTGCCAGATTCGGCACATCGCCAAAAGTCCATTTATCGGCCGCACCAATCAGATCGCGCAGCCGCGCCTTTCCGCGATCGTTTTTAAGGTCAATCGTCACACTTCCCTTGCCGCGATTCAGATTGGCGAACCATACCGAATGGCCACCAGTTTCCGCGGTTTCGAACGGTTCCTGTTCACGCGCCGGTTCGCCGCCGGGCGGCTCCACCTTGATCACTCGCGCGCCCCGGTCGGCTATCATCAGCGTCATCATCGGTCCCGACAGGAACACTGACAAATCAACGACCGTGATGCTGGTAAGTTTGCCCATGTCGGCGCTCAGGCCGGATTATTCTTGAGGTGCTGCTTGGCGATGATCATCCGCTGCATCTCGTTGGTGCCCTCGCCGATGCACATGAACATGGCATCGCGGTAAAATCGTTCGATGTCATATTCCTTGGAATAGCTATAGCCGCCGAAGATGCGCATGGCTTCCTGGCTGTTTTCCACCGCGGCCTCCGATGCGAAATACTTTGCCATGCCCGCCTCCATATCGCAGCGTTCACCCCGGTCGTAAGCATCGGCCGCATCCATCGTGAGCAAACGGGCAGCGCGGGCGCGTGTGACCATGTCACCCAGTTTCAGCTGGATCGCCTGATGCTGCGCAATCGGTTTGCCCATTGTTTCGCGCTGCTGGGCATATTCGGTCGCTAGGCGGAGCGAGCCTTCCGCCAGTCCGACGCCGCGAGCGGCGACATTGATCCGGCCCAGTTCCAGCCCCCCCGTAGTCTGGAAGAACCCCTGCCCTTCCACGCCGCCGATCAGCTGACTGGCCGGAACGCGGTAATCCTGCATGATCAGTTCCGCAGAATCGATCGCGTTGTATCCCAGTTTCTTGAACTTCTTGCCGGTGGTGAAGCCATCGTGCTTGTCAGCGATGAACAGGCTCATCCCCTTGTACCGTGGATCGGCCTTGGGATCGGTCTTGACCAGCATGGCAAAGCACGACCCGTTGATCGCGTTGGAAATCCAAGTCTTGGTGCCGTTGATGATGTAATCGTCGCCATCGCGCACCGCGACGCTGCGGATTGCCTGCAAATCGGTACCCGCATTGGGTTCGGTCAGTGCCAGCCCGCCGCGAAGCTCGCCGCTGGCGAATTTGGGTAGCCATAGCGTTTTCTGTTCCGGCGTTCCGAAACGTTCGACCGCCGCCGCCATGATCAAATGCGAATTGAAAATACCGGTAATCGCCATCCAGTGCGCGCTGATCTGCATCACGATCTTGGCATAGGTAGTCGCGGGCAGGCCCAGCCCGCCATATTCCTGACCGATGGTGGCCCCGAACAGGCCCATTTCCGCCATCTGGTGAACCAGTTCTTCCGGCCAGATATCCCCGTGATCGTGATGTTTGATCACCGGGATCACCTCGCGTTCCAGCCAGACACCGATGGCATCCATGAAGGCGCGTTCATCGTCCGGTTCGATCGATCGGATCTGCTTTTCGAGATTTGCGGCGGTGGCCATCATTTCATTCCTGTAGGGCAAAACTTTGGGGGAATAATCGCGGATTTCTAGTCGTCAGCAGGTCCAAAACCACGCTTCCAGATCAGCATGACTCGGTCAAATGTGCACACCACATCGCCGTGCTGGTTCTTGCCGATCGTCCGGATGGTGACAATGCCCTGTTCCGGCCGCTTTCCGGATTCGCGTTTTTCCAGCACTTCGGTCTCGGAATACAACGTGTCACCGGCGAATACCGGCTTGGTTAGCCGGATGTCCTTCCAACCCAGGTTTGCGAGCGCTTTCTGGCTTACGTCCGATACGCTTTGCCCTGTCATGATTGCGACGGTCAGTGTCGAGCAGACCAGCGGTTTCCCGAATTCCGTCTTGGCAGCAAATTCGAAATCGAAATGCACCGGATGGGTGTTCATGGTCAGCAGCGTGAACCAGGTGTTGTCGGTTTCCGTGATCGTCCGTCCGGGACGATGTTCGTAGATATGCCCGACCACAAAATCTTCGTAGTATCGGCCAAATGTTTCCCGGTACCGCCCCGGCGAAACCTCGATGACTCCATCACGCATTATCCCGGCCTCTTTTCATTGTATCAAGCCCGCGCCAGCGGGGACTGTCGATTTGTCGAAAATGGGCTGCGATCCCAAAATCCCAAAGGTTGATGTTCCATTTTTCCAACCGTGTCGATCCCTCGGCCTGTTCAACCCATCCTGTATGGCGCCGCTCTCGCTACACACCGATGCGATGCACCAAACCACTGGCCAGCGTGCTGGAAAGAGCGGTGGGTAGCGCAATCGACGTGATCGACATCTTGCCCGGCACCGTCCATTGATTGCTTTGCAGGATCTTTGGCTGTAATGGCCGTTCCAGCGCCCCGGAACCGTTCGGAGATTCAATCTTCGTCCGCCGGGGCGGTGTGTTTTTCGGCCCCAATTTCGCTTGGAAGCCCAATGTGGTTTAATAGCCAATGTGGTTTAATAGGATGCGCTCATGACCCGTCGCCGCCAGATTTACGAAGGCAAGGCCAAGATTCTGTATGAAGGCCCCGAACCGGGCACGATCATCCAGTATTTCAAGGACGATGCCACTGCGTTCAACGCGCAGAAACGCGGCACCATCAATGGCAAGGGCGTGATCAACAATCGCATCAGCGAATATGTCTTCACCCGCCTCAGCCATATCGGAATTCCGACGCATTTCATCCGCCGATTGAATATGCGAGAACAATTGGTACGTCAGGTCGAAATCATCCCCATTGAGGTGGTGGTACGCAATGTCGCGGCAGGATCGATCTGCACCCGCCTGGGCCTGGAAGAAGGCGAATCGCTGCCCCACACGCTGATCGAATATTGCTACAAGGATGATGCACTGGGCGATCCGCTGGTCGGCGAAGAGCACATCGCCTGCTTTGGCTGGGCATCGAACGAAGAAATGCAGGACATCGCCAGCATGGCGATTCGGGTCAACGACTTCCTGTGCGGGATGTTTGCCGCGATCAACATCCGGCTGGTCGATTTCAAGCTTGAATTCGGGCGCCTGTATGACGGCGATTTCAGCCGCGTAATCCTGGCGGACGAAATCAGCCCGGACGGGTGCCGGTTGTGGGACATGACCTCGGGTGAAAAGCTGGACAAGGACCGGTTCCGCCGCGACCTTGGCGGTGAGGAAGAAGCCTATCAGGAAGTCGCCCGCCGACTGGGCCTGCTGCAGAATGACGACGCCAGCCCCGGCGAAGTATTCGATCTCAATGCCCATCGCGGGCGCCTGCGGAATACATCCCCGAAAAAGTAATCGCCGCCACGATCCGCTTGCTCCGGCTGGCAGTTTAGTGCAGCAATTGCGCTATGCATTATCGCCTTCTGGCTGCGGCCTTCCTGCTCTTCCCGACGTCCGCAACAGCGCAAGAAGCGGGCGGGCCGCCTACTGCGGAAATACAGGCCGACAAACCAGTCTGGCCATTCGAAACCAGCGATATTGTGGTCGATCCCGATTACCGGTTCGGCATGCTCGCCAACGGCATGCGCTTTATCATCCGCCAGAATGACCGGCCCGAAAATACCGCACTGGTGCGCATGGTCATCGGTTCGGGCAGCCTGTCGGAAACGGACAGCGAACGCGGCCTCGCCCATTTCCTGGAGCATATGGCGTTCAACGGATCGACCAACGTGCCCGAGGGCGAAATGGTCAAATTGCTGGAGCGCGAAGGGTTGGCGTTTGGCGCGGATACCAACGCCAGCACCGGCTTTGAAACCACCACCTATAAGCTCGACCTGCCCCGCGCCGATCCGGCGTTGCTGGCCACCGCGCTGAAGCTGATGCGCGAAACGGCGGGCGAATTGACGTTCGCACCAGAGGCGGTTGACCGCGAGCGCGGGGTAATCCTGTCCGAACGGCGCGACCGAACCAATTATGCGCAGAAGGACCAGCTCGACCAGTTCGAATTCTTCACCCCTGGTGCGCGTTATACCCAGCGCCTGCCGATCGGAACGCCCGAAGTGCTGACCAGTGCCACAGCAGACGATCTGCGCGGCTTCTATGCACGCGAATATGTGCCCTCCAACACAGTCCTTGCCGTAATTGGCGATTTTGATGTAGCGATGGTGGAAACCGCGATCAGGGAATTTTTCGGCAATTGGGACGCCGCGCCGCAGCCTGCAAAGCCCGCTACCGGCCCGGTCGATTTGGGGCGCAGCGGCGTGACAGATATATATCTCGATCCAGCCTTGTCGGAACGGATTATCATCGCGCAGCATGGCGATTGGATCGACGAACCGGATTCCGTTCGCAATCGCCGTCAGGCTCTGCTGCGGTCAATCGGCTATGGCATCGTCAACCGGCGTCTACAGGCACTGGCGCGGTTGCAGGCCCCCCCATTTCGCGGTGCAGGTTTCGGCACTGGCGAACTATTTGAAATGGGCCGCACGACCAATCTGGTAATCGACAGCGCGGATGGCGAATGGGCCAAGGGGATCGAAGCCGCCACCAGCACATTGCGCACCGCTGTGCACTATGGCTTCACTGCCGCCGAGGTGGCCGAACAGGTTGCAGGTGTTCTGGCATCCCAGCAAGATGCCGTCGCCTCCGCCGACACGCGCAGCAATTTCGCGCTTATGGCAGCAGCTCTGGGGTTGGCAGAAGACGGGAATATACCCTCCACAGCGCAAAGTGGGCTAGACCGGCTGGCGGCATTCATTCCCTACATTACGCCCGCAGTCGTGCTGGCGGCACTCCACGATGATGCCGCCCCGCTGCATGAACCAATGATCAGGTTCCGCGGCAGCAAGGCACCCGAAGGCGGGGCAGACGGCCTTCGCACGGCGTGGGACGCGGCCATGGCCAAATCTGTGGAGCCACTGGCGAAAACTTCCGCAATCGCGTTTGGCTATACCGATTTCGGCACTCCCGGCACGGTAGTTTCGAACGAGCGCGAACCCAGGCTAGGCATCCGCAAGGTCCGGTTCGCCAATGGCGTGATGCTGAACCTCAAGCAAACCAATCTCCAGCAAGACCGGATCATGTTCGAGATAAATCTGGATGGCGGCTCCCTGCTCAACAGTAAGGAAAACCCGCTTGCCACGGCCATGGTTACCGTGCTGCAGGTAGGCGGCATGGGCAAGCATACGCAGGATGAACTGCAATCGATCCTTGCCGGGCGCAACGTCGGATGGTCATTCGCCAGCGGCACCGACAGCTTTGTCGCTAGCGGCACCACCACCGCGCGGGACCTGAAATTGCAGCTGGAATTGCTGACCGCGGGTTTGACTGATCCGGGTTACCGCAGGGAGGCCGAAGTCCAGTATCAGCGCAGCATTACCAATTTCTTCAAGAGCAAGGGCGCGACACCGGGCAGCGCGTTGAGCAATGCGCTGGGCGGTATCCTGTCCGACAACGACCCACGGTTCACCCTGCAACCCGAGCCCGCCTATAAGGCGCTGGATTTCAATCGATTACGCGGCGTAATCAGTGATCGCCTGACAGATGGCGCGCTGGAGGTGGCGCTGGTCGGCGATTTCGAGGAGCAGGCAGCGATCGACCTTGTGGCGGCCACTTTTGGCGCGCTACCCCGCCGGGAGCCGGAATTCCAGCCGCGCACCGAAGCCCGTCAGCGCGGTTTTACCAATGATTTGACACCCCGAATCCTGACGCATCAGGGCGAAGCGGATCAGGCGCTGCTCCGCCTCACCTGGCCAACCGTGGACGACACCGATCTGCAACTGGATGCCCAGCTGACCGTGCTGGAAAGAATTGTCCGGCTGGCGCTGCAGGAAGAGTTGCGCGAACGATTGGGCAAGACCTACTCGCCCAGCGCCAGCAGCAGCACATCGCGTGATTATCCAAACTATGGCACCTTCGCCATCGCCGCTTCGGTCGATGTGGGCGATGTGGGCGCGACGAGGGAAGCCATCGATGCGGCGCTGGCACGCCTGCAACGCGAACCGGTCGATACCGACATGCTGGATCGCGCACGCCGCCCGCTGATCGAAACCTATGATAATGCTCTGAAAAGCAATGGCGGCTGGATGGGGCTGGTGGACCGGGCGCAGAGCGAAAACGAACGGATCGACCGCTATCTGCAAGCGCGGACAGTGATCGAAGCCATCACACCACAGGATATCCGCGTTACCGCCGAACGATTCCTGCGGGCCGAAGCCGGGCTGGAAGTGCTGGTGCTGCCAGAAGGTTTCCAGCCTTTACCGGAATAGCGGCTCATGCCTGAAAAAAGGGGCGGAACATTGCTGTCCCGCCCCTCGATTTCCTTCACGCAATAATCAGTAACGCAGCCGCACCGATACGCCGAGCGTGCGCGGTTCGTTCACGAAAGCGGTATTGTTGTTGAAATCGATCCCGCCCTTCACATTCTCTTCGTCGGTGATGTTGCGGGCAAAAGCGGCGACCTCATATTTCCCGCCCGGGGCGACATAGCCGATACGCAGACCGCCTTCGATCTGGTTGTCCGAATTGAATTCCAGCGATTCATACAGGAAGAAGTTGGTCGCGCCTTGGTAGGTCCAGTCGGTGTAGACGAACACTTCGCCGCCACCCGCCAGCGGCGCGGAATAACGCGCGGTAATGTCGCCGATCCATTCCGGAGCATTGGGAAATGGGTTTCCGTCCACCAATGCGCGATCAGCACCGCCGATGTTCACGATCGGATCGGTGACGGTGCATTGGGCGCATTTGCCGACCGCCAATGTTTCATCGTTGATTTCGGTATCATTGTAGCTGACGCCCGCAGTAACCAGGAAATTGTCGTTGATCTGGAATGCGGAATCGAGTTCGAAACCCCAGGCCTTGCCTTCATTGGCATTGACCAGCTGGACCAGATTGTTGGCCCCGCCGACAGCGGTGAATTGCGGATCTTCGACCGTATAGGTGAAGATCGCACCATTCAGCCGGATGCGGCGATCGGCCAATTCGCTCTTGAAGCCGGCTTCATAGGACATGATCTTTTCAGATGTCGCCACCGATGGCTGGGCAAAGAAGGCCACATCGCGGCCCTGGATGGTAGGAGCGCGGAACCCGTTGGCAACCCGGGCATAAAGGCTCACATCATCCGACATATCGGCAAAGGCGCTCAGATCCCAGCTCAGCCGCCCATCGGAAACTTCGCGAAAATTCAGCGGCGCGCCGGACACGACGAAGAACTCCTTCTCGTCATCGGTGTACCGCAGGCCGCCGCTAATTTTGACCATATCTGTCAGCTGATAGGTGCCCTGGCCGAACAGCGCCCAGCTGGTATCCTGATGCCGCACGGTAACCGGCGGGGGAAAGGTGAAACCTTCGGTCAGGACGGTGAAGTCGCTCTTGAATGCAAATCCGCCAACCTGCCACTGCAGAGGCCCATCGCCGGATGATGCCAGACGCACTTCCTGTGTCAGCTGATACAGATCGATCGAATCCTTGGTATCGGCAGGGAACGGGATGAAGCCCGGGCCTGTCACCAGATTGCCGCCATCGATATCACCGCGGCTCGATCCGTTGCTTTCCTGATAGGAGGTGATCGAAGTCAGTGTAGCGCCTTCGGTTTCATACTGAAGTTTCAGCGAGGTTCCAAAAATCTGATATTCCGCAACATTGCCGCCGCCTGCGTCAAAGAAAACTGTTTTGCGATCGAAATTTCCGTTCAGATCATTATTGCCCGGGCCAAGGATATTGGCACGGAACAAAGTGGAGGTACCATCCAAATCGCTATATTGGACACTGCCGAGAATGCTCAACTTGTCATTCGGCGTAATCAGCAACTGCCCGCGCACCGCATATTGATCGAAACCGCCATAGACGTCGTCTTCACCGGTGAAGCCATTGTCGATGAAATCGTCGCGCCCCTGATACATCACCGAAATACGGCCCGACACCGTGTCTTCGACCAGCGCGCCGCCAATGCCCGCATCCAGCGAAATGGTGTTGTAGCTGCCATAGCTGAGTGAACCTTGCGCGGAAAATTCCTGCGCCGGCTTGTTGGTGTCAATCTTGACCGTACCGGCCGGGGTATTGCTGCCGAACAAGGTGCCCTGCGGGCCGCGCAGGACTTCGATCCGGTCAACGTCGAACAGGGGGAAGGCTTTCAAGGTGACGTTTTCCATCACTACATCGTCCATGATCACCGAAACCGGCTGCGATGCGGCAAGGTCGAAATCGGTGTTGCCCAATCCGCGGATATAAAATCGCGGCGCGGCGCGGCCATTCGAACTTTCCACGAAAAGGCCGGGCACCTGCGCCGCAAGCGCAGTGATATCCGCCCCAGAATCGAAGATAGACTGTATTCGCGAGGAATCGAGCGTCGCGGCAGAAATTGCCACGTCCTGCAAATTCTCCTCGCGCCGGTTGGCCGTTACTACGATGACGTCAAGCTGGCCGCTGGTGGAAACGCCGGGCGCATCCTGCGCCAACACTGGCGAAGCTGCGCCGGCCATGGCAATCGACAATAGACTGGCTGCAGTAAGATGCACGCTTGAACGATAGAAAATCGGTTTCATGGCTTTGGATTCCCCGAGATTTTTGACCCAATTTCGCCTAGCCGAGGCTCAGCCTCGGAGCCTACCCAAATATTGGGAGCCAGAAGCCCGTCATTATAATAATATGATAAAAATATGTCTTTAATTATCTGATTACACTGTCCATTTCATCGGCGAGAATGGGAACTCCTTCCGATAAGCCTGTCACGAATCCTGGTAGATGTTGCGAATTTGCGACACATTTGGCACAACATCTTGGGTCTTCTTTGCGAAGATAGCTGGTATCACCGGCACGGATAACCGCAGATCACTCCCTTGCCCGGGCCTGCCAGCCGCGCCATAGGGTGCGGGCGATTCTCCGGCATTCCGATTTTGCAAAGGTCCGCGCGATGAAAGTCCATATCCATGTCTCCCTCAAACCTGGCGTGCTCGATCCACAAGGGCGCGCAATTCATCATGCGCTTGAGGGGCTCGGCTTCACAGGCGTAAACGATGTCCGCGCGGGACGGCTGATCGAACTGGATGTGGAGGACAATGTCACCGATGCCGCGCTGGATGATATGTGCCGCAAACTGCTCGCCAATATGGTGATCGAAAACTACCGCATCGAAAGAATGGACCAGAAGGAGACCGCGTGATGGCTTTCCGCGCGGCGGTAATCACCTTCCCTGGTTCCAATTGCGACCGTGACATGGCTGTCGCGCTGCAGCAGGTCAGCGGCACCGCGCCGATCCGCGTATGGCATGGCGATGCAGAGCTGCCCGACCGGCTCGATTTCATCGCCCTGCCCGGCGGCTTTTCCTATGGCGACTATCTACGTTCCGGCGCGATGGCCGCGCGCAGCCCGATAATGCGGGCAATTGTGGCGGCAGCGGGCAAGGGCGTGCCGGTACTGGGTGTCTGCAACGGATTCCAGATTCTGACCGAAAGCGGGCTATTACCCGGCGCGTTGATGCGCAATGCAGGGCAGAATTTCATCTGCCGCACCGCCGCGCTAACTGTTGAAAACAACCAGTCGTTATTTACCGGCGGCTACGAAGCGGGCCAGACGATCCTCATTCCTGTCGCCCATCATGACGGCAATTACTTCGCCGACGAAGCCACCCTGGACCGGCTGGAAGGCGATGGCCGTGTGGCGTTCCGCTATGCCGAACCGTGCAACGGGTCCCGCCGCGACATCGCCGGGATTCTGAACGATGCCGGCAATGTATTGGGTATGATGCCCCATCCCGAACGGGCGATGGAAATGGCGCAAGGCGGCGATGACGGACGGGCGCTATTCGCCGGAATTGTAGAGGCCGCGATCGTTTCCGCGTGATGCAGCCCGAGCTCTTTCGGCAGGAAGGGTCTTGCGATTGCACACCTTGCGCGCTTCCTCCGCCGGCATCGGCCTGCCAAAGTAATATCCCTGGATTTTCTTGCAGCCCAATTGCCGGATCATTTCCGCTTCTTCCGCAGTTTCGACGCCTTCTGCGGTGGTCGACATTTCCAGGCTATCCGCCATTGCCACCACAGCGCGGATGATCGCCAGGCTTTCGGGATGGTGGTTGGCTGCACCCTGGACGAAGGTGCGATCGACCTTGACGGTGGAGAACCTCAGTTTGCGCAGATAGCCGAGCGAGGAATAGCCAGTCCCGAAATCATCGAGCGCCACAGAACATCCCAGCGCCATGATTTCTTCGAGCGCCTTGCGGGCAAGGTCCGCATCGCGCAGGAAAATGCTTTCCGTAACTTCGATTTCCAGGCGCTGGGCGGTCAGGCCGCTATTGGCCAGGGCCCGCACCACGGTGGAGGCGAATGCAGGCTCGACCAATTGTTCGCCCGACACGTTTACTGCAATGCGGATATGTACCGGCCAATTGACGGCTTCCATACATGCCTGTTCCAGAACCCATTCGCCAATCGGCACAATCAAACGTGTATCTTCCGCCAGTGGGATGAACTTGTCCGGGCTGACGAACCCGTGTTCTTCGCTGTGCCATCTCAGCAGGGCTTCGAAGCTGACGATATTTTCATCGTAGGCATCGACAACCGGCTGAAAATTCAGCAGCAATTCGCCCCGTTCAATCGCATGACGAAGCGAGAATTCCAGCCTCCGCCGTTCTTCTGCCGAAGCATGCAATGAAGGTTCATATTTGAAGTGTTCGCCGCCGCCTTCATCCTTGGCGCGATAGAGGGCAAGATCGGAATTGCGCATCAGATCCTCAACTGTAGCCCCGTCTCTGGGTCCGATTGCTGATCCCACGCTGGCGCCTACATAGAGCGTGTGATGTGCGATCTCGTAAGGACGTGACAGGCTTTCGATGACCTTGTTGGCGACGCTTTCCACATAGCCGGTCTCGGGCACATCTCGGATGACGATGGCGAATTCGTCGCCCCCAAGGCGGCCGACACGCTCATTTTCGGTGATCACTCCCTTCAATCGCTGCGAAACTTCGGCCAGCAATTGGTCACCAATCAGATGGCCGAGGGAATCGTTCACCGCCTTGAACCGGTCAAGGTCGATCATCAGGAAAGCGCACCGGGCGCGCCATTGCTGGGCATAGCGCAGTGCATCACCCAGCGCTTCGTTCAACATCAGGCGGTTCGGTAGCCCGGTCAGCGTATCATAGCGCGCCAGATAGGCGATCTTCTCGCTGGATTCGCGCTGTTCGGTCACATCCGATCCAACGCCGCGGAACCCGATATGAAGCCCCTTTTCATCCAGCATCGGCGTGCCGGACAGTTCCCACCAGCGATGCGTGCGGCCCAATAAGACCCTTACCAGCAGATTGGAGAAACTCTCCCTGCGTTTCAGCCGCTCGGCCAGATCATGCAGGCTCGGGTCAAACTGCCCTGTCGACCAATTATCGCCGCTGATCAGTTGCAGGAACGGCTTGCCGTTGATTTCTTCCGCAGTCTTGCCAAGTGCAAAGGAGAAGCGCGGAGATACCGCGCGCACCCGGCGGGCTGTGTCGGTTTGCCACAGCCAGTCGGCCTGGTTTTCCTCGAATTCACGCAGCAGTAACGATACCACTTCGTCCTTCTCGATTATTGCAGCCTCGGCCAACCGCCCTTCCAGAAATACCCGCGAAGTTCCGATCGTGCCCGCCGTTATCACCCCGGCGAAAATCAGGCACACCAGGACCATCAGATATTGGCCCGTGACAGCGAATGCGATCATCGCGGCGACCCCGGTAATCACGGTGAATACAATCGTCGCCAGCGGGGTCGTCGGCACGATCAGGGCCAATCCTGCAATCAGCGCGGACACGATTGCCCACAACACGATCATATCGCTGTTTCCACCGATCAATCCGAACCCCAGGAACGGCACGCACCAAACCAATCCGATGGCGACAATCGAAATGCCGTGTCTGCGGAATTCCGCTGGCAACATCGCGCGGCGGTCCGCGTCCGACAGGCTGTTGTTGACCTGGGCGTTGAATGCCAGAGCAAACGCAAGTGCAACCGCCCATGCGATCAGCACCGCCGGATGAATGATTTCGCGGTAAAGGTGAGATGCCATGCCTGCGGCAATCACCTGCGCGATCAGCCGGTGGATATTGCCGTGTGCCAAGCGGGGAAATTGCATCCCGCGCAGACGCACCCAATCCGCGCACCCCGGGTCTTGCAGGCCCAGCACGGCACGAATTGGCAATCCGATCTTCCCATCGGTTTTCGGGGCAATTAGTTCCTTCACCCATAGGCGCGTAGCAACCAAAGGTTGCCACCGCGTAAAGTAATGGTTGCAATCAGTTTCTTTTAATTCGTGATTGGGCCGCAAATCCTGCCTTCGCTCGGTCCCGGTTCAGCCCGTTAAAGGGGAGGATATTCAGCGCAATCCCGCGCCCCTGATGGGGGAAATGGCAATCTGCCAGTCCGGGAATTTGGACGGTCTGGACCGGACCGGATATTGCCGCAATGGCAGCAGCTTGCAATCACGACGCTGACAGTGCGGCACGAATGTCGGTAAAGTCACGCAGAACGATTTCCACCGATCCGGGTGTGAAACGAACCATTGCCGAGCGCAGGGTACGCTCTGCGGCACCGAACATTTCTTGCATCGCCCCGGCGAGCGGATGGGCGGGGTCGGTCCCGGCGTGCAATGCGGAAAGCGCAGCATTCGCACGCAGCAACGCATCGCCGCGCTGCACGAATGATCCGCGCCGGTCGGCATGAAGCGCGCTGGCGAGCGATGTATTGAATTCGTCGAAACACAGCAGCGTCAAGGCCCGGCTGTCAGACCCGAGGATCGCGGCATCGCGCTCCACCCGGCGATAGGCGGATTTGGGATTGGCAGGGACAAGCATGTCAATTCCGATCCGCATTCAATGCGGCAATCTGGTTTTGCAGGAAAGACAGGGTCGATTGTGAAGCCGCCACGTTCCGATCCGTGCGAGCAAATTGCGTGGTCATTTGCGACCGCAGGGCGTCCTGCTGTTCAGTGATCTTGGCAAGCTGTTCATCGATCCTCTGGACTGATCTGGTATAGCGCGCGACCGACCCAGCCAGCGTGCCCGGATTGACTGTCGTGCCCATCTGGCGCGACAATTTGTCCATCGTTGCAAAGACGCCGAACAGGCCGGTGGTGAACATCGCATTCGCCGCCGCGGAATTTTCGGCCATGGTAACGCCAAGACGGGCGCTGTCGAGCCGGAATGTTCCGTCACGGTTGATGGCCAGCCCCAGATCGCCAAGGGTGCGCGGTTCGCCAGCGGCAGCATTCGGCATCACCACGGAACTCGTGAGGCCGGACATTGCCCGTTTCAGCGCTCGGGCTCCGGGATCTCTGCCCAGCTCCCCAGTCAACGGGTCTGCGGTCTCGCGCAGATTGGCTGCAATATCGTTCAGCGCAGCCACGAAATCGTCCATCACGCCCTGTATCGCGCCGCTGCCCTGGACGAAGGATATCCGCGTCGGAGCGCCGATATTGGCGCCGGTCAGCGTCAGACTGAGCCCGCCGGGAAGATCGGCCACCCGGTTGGTGCCAGAGGTCATGGAAATCGTGTCGAATTTGAACCGTGCATCTTGCGCGGTCTGGCGCAGTTCGCCGCTATCATCGGCTGGGGTCCAGTCAAGATAATCGATATTGCCAGGCTGGGCTGCACCCGGCGTTCCACTGGCGCTGGCACCGGCGCCTTGCACGATGAAGCCGCCTGCAGCCCCGTCGGTGCCCTTGAATACCAGTTGCGCACCATTCGGGCCGTTCGCGACATAGGCGGTAACGCCCGATCCGCTGGCCGTGATGCTGGCCGCGACCTGGGCCAGTGTAGCGCCCGCAGCAACGGATACCACCACCGGGTCACGACCCGCCTCTGCATTGAAGGAACCTGCGCCGACTGTGCCAAAGGTGATCGTCAGCGTACCTTCCCCGACAGCCGCGTCGGTAGAGGCATAGGACTTGCTGGCCAGGGTCTGCGATCCGGCAAGCTGTTCCACTTCGAGTGAATACGAGCCGGAGCTTGCCGCGCCCGGCGCGGCGGTGACCGTGGCAACGGAAGAATTTCCGATGGCCGGTTGCGGGGCCAGATCGCCATTGCGGATCCGGTCCCCCAGCGCATTCGCCAACAGTGACAGCTGGCTGCGGAGCGAGGAAGCAGCGGAAATCTGCGTTTCCAGCAGCTCGGATTTGTTTTCCAATTGCTGGACGCGCACGGCAAAACGCGCTGCGGCAAGATCGCTGGCCAGCTTGACCATGTCCACGCCGCTGCCACTGCCAAGCGCGCCGACTATCGATGAAGTTGATGTTTCCATGCTGGGAAGAACGGCCGCGCGCGGGCAGGATTAAGTGCCGGCGCAGCCCTCAGACAGGTTTGCCATCCACGTCGAAAACCATACCGGGCGGCAATTCGATCCGCGGCCGGGCCGGCTGTTCGCCGCGTTTCAGCGACAGGACGAAGGCCAGGATGCTGGCGATGGCCCCGTAAAGTTCGGCCCGGATGACCTGGTTTTCGCGGGTGGTGAAATAGACGGACCGCGCCAAAGCCGGATATTCCAGTGTTGGCAATCCGCGTTCCCCGGCCAGTTCACGGATAGCAAGCGCCTTGTCCCCGCGCCCCTTGGCCAGCACGATCGGTGCATTTGCCAACGCCGGGTCATAGGCCATCGCAACGGAAAAATGCGTCGGATTGGTGAGCACGAATTGCGCATTGCCCATTGCCTTGGCCACCCCGCCCATGGCCAATTGCCGCTGACGGTTGCGGATCGCAGAGCGTTTTTCGGGTGATCCTTCGGTCGATTTGGTCTCGTCCCGCATATCCTGATGGCTCATTTTCAAGCGGCCCATCCACCTGATCCACTGGATCGGAAAATCGACCATCGCAATCAGCCCCAGCCCCACTGCGAGGACCATCAGCAATCCGGTAATCAGCTGCCATGCCGCGCCCAATTGCCCGGCGAGTTCACCCCGGCCGAGGCCGATCACCTCGTAGAAATGTACTTTCCCCCACCACCATGCCAGCGTTCCCAAAAGAGCAAGCTTCAGGATGCTCTTGCCCAGTTCGATGAGCCCGGTGGGGCCGAATATCCGGCCCAAACCCTTCACCGGATTCAGCCGCGATCCCTTGGGTGCCATGTTTCCGGCGACGAAACGCCCTTCGCCGAACAGCAATTGCGATACGACGGTTGCCGCCATGACCAGCAGCCCCAGCGTCAGAAGCGGGACGAGAACGCCAACCATCGCTTCGGTCAGTATATGTCCGGGTTCGAAATGCTCAATTGCAGGTCTACGAAAGGTGAAGCCGCTCCGGGCAATCTCCTGCAGGCTGTCCATCAGCCACGGGCCGCCATAGCGCAGCCATACCGCACCGGCGAACACGCCTACCGCTGTGCCCAATTCCCTGGACCGCAGCACATCGCCTTTCTTCGCGGCGTCGGATTTGCGCTTTTGAGTGGGGGCGAAGCTCTTCTCGCCAGTATCTTCGCTCATTCCAAGTGCCCTATCCGCTGACCATGTTGCCCACCTGATCGATGGCATTTGCGGACAGCAGCACGAATTGTTCGCTGGTGAAGGGGGACGCAATGATCAGCGCGGCAATGCCCGCCAGCACCCCGGCGGGCAGGCCAAGGGCGAACAGGTTGAGCGACGGCGCGGAACGGCTGAGCACTCCGGTCACCATTTGCACGGTAAACAGTACCAGTAAGACAGGCAGCGCGACAGCCACGGCGGTGGTAAAGGTCTGCGCGGCAAAATCCACAATCATCCAGGCCCGCGCCGCGCCGAACCATGCGCCGCCCGGCGGGAACACGGTGTAGCTTTCGATAACCAGCCGCAGCCACAGCAAATGCCCGCCCACCGCCAGGAAAACCAGAGTCAGCACCACGGTAAAATACTGCCCCAGTGCGCCCGATTGGCCACCAGTATTGGGATCGACAGCCGTGGCAATCGCCATCCCCATACCGCCGGCAATCTGCTCGGCAGCGATCAGCGGCGCGGCAAAGCTCAATTGCAGCGTGAAGCCCATCGCTGCGCCGATCACCGCTTCGCCGACCAGCGCGGCAAGGCCTGCCACGGACAGCAATTCGGGCGGGGTTTGTATAGCAGTCCCACCGGGGCTCCAGGCCATCACGAACACCGCAATTGCGCCTGCCATGGCGATACGGACCTGAACCGGAATGCTCATCGCGCCGAATATCGGTGCCGCCAGCAAGGCCGCGCCGATCCGCGTCATGATGAAGATCAGACGCCACAAATCGGCTTCATAGGCGGCAAGGCCAGTCCCGAAATCAATCGCATTCATTACGAAATCACCGGGAGATCGCCGCGATCTGGGCAAATATCTCGTGCGCGAAATCGCTGATGAGACCCATCATCGATGCGCCGAACAGGACCAGCACCAGCGCGATCACGGCCAGTTTGGGTACGAAGGTCAAGGTCTGTTCATTGACCGAAGTCGCCGCCTGGACCACCCCGATAAACAGGCCCGCCCCCAGCGCCGCCAGCAGGATCGGTGCGGCGACCAGCGCGGTGACCCACAGCATCTGGTCAGCCAGCGCCAGCAGGTTTGCAGAATTGTCCGTCATGATACGATATCCCTCATGCAAAGCTCATGGCGAGGCTGCCCATCAGCAGGCTCCACCCGTCAATCAATACGAACAGCAGCAATTTGAACGGCAGCGATACGATGGTGGGGGACAGCATCATCATGCCGAGCGACATCAGCACGCTGGCCACTACCAGATCGATCACCAGAAACGGCAGGAACAGCATGAAACCGATCTGGAATGCAGTTTTCAGTTCACTGGTGACAAAGGCGGGCAGCAGGATGGAAAACGGCACCGCCTGCGGATTGGCGAATTCGCCGACATCGGCAATATCGGCAAACATGGCGAGATCGGCCTGACGGGTCTGGCGGATCATGAATTTGTGAAATTCATCCCCCGCCGCCTCGATCGCCTGCTCTGCGCCGAAAGTTCCGGCGGCATAGGGTTCGATGGCCGTGCTGTTCACCTGTTCCAGCGTGGGCGCCATGATGAACATGCTGAGGAATAATGCCAGTCCGATCAGTACCTGGTTGGGCGGCGATTGCTGTAATCCCAGCGCCTGGCGCAGGATGGACAGTACCACGATGATCCGGGTGAAGCTGGTCATCATCAGCACCAGAGCGGGCAGGATGGTCAGCAGTCCCATGATCACCAGCAATTGCAGCGACAGCGCAAGCGGTGCCTGCTGCGCGCCGCCCGCCGCGCCCAGCGCGCGGTCCAGCGCGCC